>NZ_JBPLBG010000038.1:0-11168 GCF_054039255.1 Candidatus Harpocratesius sp. | reverse complement strand
GTGCACGGGGTTAGCTTCAGTTGAGTTCGTATTATCTCCAAATTCCCATAAGAACTGAGTTGGATCATTACCTCGTATTCCTGTAAAATTAAATTGAATTTCTTGTTTAGAAAATAAGAAATCTTGGTTAATTGTGAAGTTCGCATAAGGAATTATTCTTTTAATAACAATAATATAAGAAATCTTTATACAAGTAAGTTTTTCTTCTTCATCAGCATCAGATATTGTCAAAGATATTGTATAATTTCCCATTTCTTTGTATGAATGTATAGGGTTAGTTTCAGTTGAGTTATTACCATCTCCAAATTCCCAAAATAAATAATATTGATCATTTCCTGTTAATCCAGTAAATTGGAATAAAATATCTTCATTTTCATACACTAATGTAATATTTGTTTTGAAATCAGGGAATAAAGGTCGAGAAATTTCTATTGTATTTGAAAAGCAACTATATACAATTGAAGTTCCAAAAAAGAAAATTCTAAATTGATAAATAGAAATATTTGTATAACCATCTATTTCTTCTAGTTCTGACCATAATAATGTAAAACCTAATTTTGAATGATTATCTTCAATATTTGAAATTGAAAAATTAAGTGATTTCCAATTATCATTTATTTTAAATTGTAAATCAAATTTTGAAGAATTATATTGAATGATGTTTTTTTGCAAATCATCTTGAAGAATAAACATAATAGACTCATTAACTGTGAAATTTTCACAAAAAAGTGTCAAATTTAATGATTGTTGGTAAAAGTTAATTGAAAAAGTATTATTTTTTACAAGATAATTAGAAGAATTTCCCCATAAACTAAAAGAAAAATTCCCGATCTTTTTTGGATTTTCAAATTTTATATTAGAAAAATTGTTACCTATATTAATTGAGATAAAAACTAAATTTGATCTCACTCCCCATTTAATACCTTCAAGATCTATTAATGAATTGTTTGAATCTACAATGAAAAAATCAAATTCAATTAAATCATTATTGAGATCTATTTCTTCTGCTGAATTGTTAATGAAATTTATAAATAATGCACAAGAGCCTATTTCTACATCCAGAACTATTTGGTTTTTAATAAATTCTTCATTTTCTGTTATATTTAAAACTAGGGTATAATTTCCTGTTTGAGTTATGTTAAAATCAAAGAAATTAATCTTGAATATTCCAGATTTATTTAGTTCATATTGAGAATCATAAGAAAATGTTTCATTTTTTATTAATTCACAGAATATTTCTCCAGAACCATAGGATTTGGACAAATTTTCTATCGCTATAATTTGATTTTCATATAAACTGTAATTATTAAATTCAAAATAGATTTTTTGATTATTGATTGATAGAGATGGAGTATATTTTGAAATATTGAAACTAGTTTGATATTTATCAACCACTGAATTACTAGGCTCATCATTTATATAAAGAAAAAATGATAATACTAACCAATACTGTTTTGATAATAATTTTTGATTTAATGACAATTCAGTCAAGTTAATACTTGTAAATAATTCATGATATCCATTATTTTCTGGGCAGTCTATTATATAAAATGATTTTTCAAATAATTGATTAAGTGATAAATTATCTGGGATTTCATTTAATAAAAAAATTTTTACACCTAAATTTTCTGAAGTTTGTGAATAATAATTCCAAGTTGCATTTATTTTAATTATTTCATCAATAAAGTAGTCTTTTTTATCTGTGTCAATTTTTGGTGGTGGATCTAATGCAAAAAAGGCATTTATTGTAATTGAATAATCTGAAATAATTGTTATACAAAGAATGAGAGTGATTGAAATAATCAATGTTTTTTTCATAAAATTTTTTTTTTTTTTTTTTTTTTAAAGTCCGATAGAACACTTTGTTCAAATTATTAGAGGGTATAATTGAATCATAAAATTCAAATTATTAGGTTTATTGTCTTCTTTTGGTGTTAACTATGGGAAAAGTAAGGCCTGTGTTTATTAAGAAAGTTTCAAAAGAACTTGTAGAGAAATATCCCGATGTATTTTCAGTAGATTTTGAAGAGAATAAAAAACTTCTTCAAAAATATACCGTAATTCAATCGAAATTGGTAAGGAATCGCGTTGCTGGATATCTTACTCACTTAATGAAAAACTGGAAAGAAAAAATTGAATGATTTAATAAAAGATTGATATGTCTGAAAAATCCGTAAAAAAAATGGCAAATTTGCTCCGAAATGGAGCAACAATGTTAGATAAATACTGTCCAAAATGCAAGAGTATATTATTCAGATTGCAAAACAATGAAATTTTTTGTCCTAATTGTAATCAAGAAATCTCAAAAATAATAGATCAAAAACTAAATTTAAATGAAAAAGAAAAGGTTAAAACAAATTTAGAGATTAATTTTAATCAAAACTCAGAATCAACTTATCATGATTTATACTATCTTTTTTCAAAAAAAATTAATGAACTTTCTTCATTAATGGAATCTACAAGTGATTTATATGTTCTTGAAAAAATCTTGATAAATATTGATAAAATTCTCTCTATTATGCCAAAATTACGAGAATTTCAAAAACAAAAAAACCGTAATATTATTAATTAAAATACAAAAAAGATACAAAAGTCAATGAATCATAAGCTTCCATAGTGTAGTTCGGTCAAGCATTTGAGGCTCTCACCCTCAGGACTCGGGTTCAAATCCCGATGGAAGCACTTCTTTTTAGTATCTTAGTGATATCTTATTGATATCACTTTCTTGAATACTTTACATTTGATTTTGATTGTTTGCTGTTGCACAACATTACCAGTAAAATTGCAACAAAATTTGACATTTATTTAAATAATCTGCAACATGGTCATTTTTCTGCAATTGCTAAAAATATTCACAAAAAATGCAATATTTTCAAGTAAGATGTTGTTAATAAAATTAGTTATGTCATTGCCACAAATTTTTATTAATCTTGTCGGCATTCATAATACTGTGATTATATAAAAATATATATTTTTATATAATGACAAAAAACGCCCCTGATGGGATTTGAACCCATGAAGCTGGCAAGCTACGAGATCATAAGTCCCGCGTAATAACCACTTTACGACAGGGGCGTAAGTTTTTTTTCTATATCTTTTAATGACTTTATTTATTTTTAAATAATATTGTTAAATGTACAATTACTTATGCATAACGATTAAGAAAGTAAATCAGTTAAAAAATAGAAAAAAAATCTGAATTAAAAAATTTCAATAATTTCTTCAGGACAATATTGCAACCAATATAGATATCTATATTGAAGCTGTTTGCATTTTTTCATATAATACTGTCCTCCTGTTCCGGAAGGGGAATGATTTATCAATATTTCTCTAAGCGCATAATCGCATTTTTGTTCCATTCTCCACTCTGAAAGCACATCCCGCGTTATATGAGGTGTGATCCGAATGTTTAGATCGAGTTTTTTGGCGTATTTCTTTAAATTTCGGGAAATGCTATCATAATTTAAAAAACCTTTTCCTGAATGTGGAAAATGTTGTGTTTGAAATAAATAAACAGGAGCTTGATAATATTGGATCTGTTTAATATAAAGATTCCATTCTAAAGAGCTTAGTAATTTAGGATGAACAAAATAAAATGCCTGCCCTGTTTTTTTGGCATTTTCTTCGGTCCCTACTTCTAAATAGGTAAATTTAATTTTTTCAGGGCCGGTCTTTTTCCGAATGAAAGCTTCCATTTCTCGAATATGATCCAGACGTAAAGAAGAAAGTTCGGTAGGACGCATTCCGTTCGTAAATAGTAGCGCTAAATAAATATACATACGCAAATTGACTTTTTTCGCATGATCTAATATTTTTGCCAAATCAAACATTTCAGGAAGTAAAAGCGCATTTCGTTGCAAGATTTTTTGACTGATATGATCCGAGAACGATTTCGAAGAATCCAACTTTAATGGTCGAGAGATCAATTCGTTATTATATAAAAATTCAAAATATTGTTTGATCAGGCTATAGTGTCGGTTTTTTGTCTCTGTACGATATTGCTTTGGTTCAATAATCTCCCTGGCATATTTATCGATGTGCATTTTTTTGACATCATGAATCGAATTCAATCCGAGTCCAGTTATAAATGTCTTAAATTCTTTAAAACGTGTTTTATAAGTTGCCAAAGTCTTTTTGCTGTATTTCGCAAAAAAGACAGATTCTCCTGGGAATTCCATTTCTTCAGTTTCTTTAGTGATAGTTAATCATCTCCAATTCAAAATCTTTTATCAATTTTTGAAATAGCGCCAGCGCTGATCAAATCCAATTGTGCCTGAGTCAACAAGATTTCCAATGATAACGATTAGTTCCTCTTTTGAAATATTTGTCTGGTCCGCAATTTCTCCAAATTTCTTTGGGGAGTGAGAAATCAAGTCAACAACTTGTTTGACTTTTTCATCATAACCAGGAGGTTTTGCTTCATTTTTTACAGTTTTTAATAACGAGTTGAGTTTTGACACAAATTGATATTCTTCATTCAGAATTTGCTCTCGTCTTCGTTTTTGCTCTTCTTGGTTCTTAGCTATATTATATGTGTTTGAAAATCCATCTGTTTTTAGATATTGACGACAAATGTATCGAATGAATTGTTCCATATTACGTCGTTCTTCGGCTTTGGCGCGCTCTTGCAATTCTTCCCAAAGAGCCCAATCAAAACGTATCATTTTTCTTTTATACATCTTTTCCATTACAATAACCCCTTTTTCTTCAAAAATTCATCATGTTCTCTTTCTAATAGTTCATAATAATGAACCCAAATTTTATTATTTTGATTTATGCTTAGATCTGTTTTTTTTGACTCGGCTTCTGTCAAATTCTCACCTCCTAACTAAATGTAACTATCCACAGGTGGATCTGTATGAATTTGTGGATTAGGTTGAAATTCGTTTTTCATGGCACTAACAAACTCTTTGGCCATCATTTTCGCAATCGAAAGCATATCATTGCGAATTTCTTCTTTGAATGCTGTAAATTGAGTTTTAATGTCTTTAGCAAAATTCTCAAATTCCGGTTTTAATGATACAGGGGTATGGGAGAATGTTGCTAAGCGAGTTTTTAATTGAGCATTTTCGCGTTGCAAAGATTTGACAACAGCCTCCATTCCTAACAATCGCTTAACAAATTCTTGAGATTCCGTCTCAATAGCTCCAGGGTGAGATCTATCTGTCCAAACCCGTTGTAGTTTCTCGAAAGTAGTTTTATCAGTTCGGAATGGAACATAATGTGGAAGTTTTTTACCAGATTTGGATTCAAGATAAAATTTAGGTGCACCCAATTGAATGCCCAGTTTTGTTTGCAAATGATCTCGAATCCGATATGCTTTTTCTTCATAGTTTTTCATAGCACTTGATGGGGAACGCCCGATTCCAACAGTATTGAAAAAAATATGTTTTGTAGAAACTGCAAATTCAACATCATAAAGCGTAAAATATCGATATTCCCAATTCCGCATCTTTGATGCTTTATCCCATTTATAATAGAGTTGTGCACTAATATTTCCTGATAATAATGGAAGTGCAACTTTAACATTATGGAGTTGAACTGCATTGAATTTTCCATCCTTTTCAGGATTTTGAGGGGATTGTATTGATGGATTGATTCGATAAGTTTGAATCGGTGTTATGGCAAAATTAGAGATTCGTGTTTCAACGTTTATTACAAGAGATTTATTTATTAATTCTTTCAAATGTCTTGAGATTGTCGATTTATGATACCCAGTAATCTCCGAAATTTGTTTTTGGTTTCGATCTTCAAATCTTTTCTCTTTTTTATTATAAAATGCAGTTAAAATTTCCTTATCTGTGTTTGACAGACCTAATTTTATCTCTTTAAGTTTTTCTTCATCAAATTGCCTCAATTCATTTGATAATTTATCTTGTTGAATTTTATTGATTTCAAAATGAGCACCACAATTATTACAGTATTTATGGGAGCGTCGCCCCCCTCGATTTTTATATTTTTGAATTTGCTTACATTTGGGACAAATTACCATTGCATATTTGGTTTTCTCTGGAGGTTTATTTATGAAATTTCCATCTTTATCCAATTGAATTTTCCCTATTACTTCCAAGCGCGTTGTTGCCTGCCAAATTAAAGCTTCATTGAGTTTTTTTCCCTTTTCTACAGTGCGCTTTTGCAAATAAGAAATTGCTTCCCAGATGTTTTTCACTTTTTTTGTTTCTATCAGCTTTAGCAATAGATTTGCCCATTTTTCGAGATTTTTCATGGTGCGACCTCTTACGTTACCTTACGTTATTATACACTATCGCTTCAATTTTCATATCTTTCATTTTGACAACCACTGTTCCAAGTTATAATTTGGGTTTTGAATAGATTTTATTGGTTTTTTTGATGTAAACTCTTCGATGCTTATCTTCGTTGGAAAAGAAAGTTTGTAATCAAATTCATCTTTTTCATATAGTTCTTCAATATAAACTCGACCCAAATAGGTCTTCCCGCATCCAGATTTTCCCAAGATTAGTCCGTGAAATGCTTTGTTAATTTTTAATTCTAATGCGGGAGACGCTAAATGAAATCGTATTTGATTTTGAACCCGAATAATACGGTAAGGCCGTCCAATGAATGCTTTCTCAGTTATTTTTCTCACTTCCTAAAGTTCTAACACCTTTTGAGTATAATTTTTAGATTCAAGATAGTAGTGATATTTTTCTCGTTTTTTTCTTCGATTAATGCCTGCTTGAATTCGCTTTTGTATATCTTCTAAGTACCGAGGTTCAATTTCACAACCGTACCATCGAATCCCTAATGTTTCAGCTACTTCTCCACAAGTTCCTGATCCAAAAAATGGATCCATAATAGATTGTGGAGAAAGTTCTTCGATCAATTCTTTCCATGTTTCAAAATCTTTGGGAGAAGGATGGATTAATTCCCTATTTTTTCGAAGAAACCCATTTTGAATATAAGTTTGATAAAAATCCCTGTGAAATTTGTGTGTTTTAAAAAAATCTCCATAACAGAGATAATAGGCACTTCCTGCATATTTGCTTATCCGGGTTGAATTTTGACCATTTTTGAAAATTAACGTGAGAATTCCAATTGGTTCAGTCAGTTTGATCCACCAATTAAGATGGATACGTCCAGGGCAGATCACTACACCATTTGCAATCCTAATCGCTTCAGAAAACCATTTTTTATTGAAATCGGGATTGAATTCATCATTATAATTTATTCTTTCGGGATGTTTTGTTTGCTGATTGATGCCTTTTGGATTGGTACCATCGTAGGTATATCCCCAAGGTGGATCTGTCCAGATCAAATCTACTGATTTATCTTTCATTTTTCTCATAGCATAAATACAGTTGACTATCTCACAAAATCCATATTTTCCTGCTACTAATTGCAATAAATTCGATCCTCCAAATTTTCAATAACTTTTAAGAAAAATTGCGCCGAATGGGCATAATCACGAATTCCACGAGGAGGGATTAACGAGATAATTCCAAAATAGTTCAGAATTCGATTTGCTTTACTTAGCAGCTTGTAATGATGTTTACTTCCAAAATAATAAATTACTTTTCGCCTTGGATTGCCCTCTTTGAGTAACGCTAAGAAAATATTCAATCGTCTTACTAATTGCCATTCATCTCGCTGGTTCAATTGGTTTGGAGGGTAATCATAATCAGGACATAAATGCTCAAATTCATATGGAATGATTGTCTGAGGCTCCGAAATAATGATTTTGCATAAGGAAGAATTCCGGGTAAGCGCGCTCATATAACAATGTGTTCGCGAATTCGATATCGGCTTGGTAGAAGCACATGGAAGAAATATTATGGGTTTAGTTGTTCTAAAATTGAAATTCTCTAAAATACTGGCATAGAATTCTTGGTTGGTTTTGGAATAAAAATCGGCATTCTGTTCCCTCTCCTGCATCCACTCTTGGTGAAGCGCGGATAAGCTTGTCAATTGATTTTGTTGATTAATATAATCCGTGATATTCACAATTCAACCTCCATGCATTTACCTTTTTTAGGCCAAAGTTCCTTTGCATGCTCATAAATCGATTTATTTGTTTGTTCTTGGAGTTTATTTTCGATGATTTGTAATAACTTAACACCTTCATAGCACAGTGCCGCAATCGCTTTTTCTACATTCTCGTTCATTTTAGATCTCCTCTCATTCAGTTATTATCCCCATTCTGCGAAAAACTGGTATAATCTCGTCTGGTTGTATGTAGATTTTTTCTTCTTGATTATTTAAGTGAAATTCAAATTTAGAAAAGATGATTAATGAATTTGCAATATCTTTTTGAAATGCTTTTAGATTTAGGGCGAGAGGTTTTTGATTAACATTCCAGTATATGCTTTTTCGTGATTTCCGAGAAATTTTTCCTTCTCTATGAAGTTTACAAATTATTCTTGAACTAATCCCGGATAGCCTCTTATTTTTTTGTTTGGAAGATCCAATCCACCTTAGATATGCTTGAACTACGTGTTTGGTAGAAAAATGATGATTTTTTTTAATAAAATCATAAAAAAAATCTTCAAATTCAAGTTCGTTTATTTCAGGGTCCATCATTTAATTACCTCTATTTTTTTTTGGAATAATTTGATATCTGGTTAAAATCATTTCAAATGCTCTTTTTATTAAGCTCCTGGCATAAGAGCGATTATGTTCATTGTTGGTAAACGCTTCAACAATATAATTAAATTCAACCCGATCTATCTCTTTACCTATGTTAATTAATGCTTGACTAATATCGGTAAGTGTAAGTGATTCAGGTTTTTGCTGAACTTCAAGAAGCAACACTTTTTTTTTAATTTCATTCATTTCACTTTGATATTGTGCATAAAACGAAGCCAAAGAATTTTCTAAATCCTTTATTTTTTGGTCAGTAATACTACCAATACTGTTAGTATTACTCCTTGTTTTGGAAGTAATACTTTGTGATTTTGTAGTATTACTCCTTTTGTTCACTTTTTTTTCTGGTTTGTTGAAGAAATCATATTTGCTCGTTTTCTATCACCTTCACAATCTCGCGGAAAATTTTGCGTTGTTCATCAGTAATACTCTCCCTCTGACGAGATGTTAAGCCTATTTGCTGAAAGAAATCCATCAAAAATTTCAAATATTTTATGTCAGTATTACTTCCTTTCTTTGCAAAAGTTTTGATTGCATTTTTTATATAACCCGCCCTTTTCCCTCGAGGTAATGATTCTAAAATCTCTTTTAATTCATCATCGTCACATCGGAAAGTTATTACAGGATGTCTTTGATTTAATTTCCGGTAATACGACAGGTTAACAGGATTTCTCATTATTATTACTCCTAATCTTCAGAAAATAACTTTAATTCATCATCAGTTTTCACTATATGACCGCATAAGCGGCAGAAGAAAATTACTTCAATCTTTTCTCCATGAATATCAAATCTTAATATTTTTAGGGATGGAAATGTTTGATTTGTTGTGTCCATACTTCCTGCCAAAGCCCCACAAAAAGGACATTGAATGTTATTTTGACTGAGATATTTCATTTTCTTCACCTCTTTACAATTCGATACGTTTTATATTGGGTTATTCCGTTACTGCTTCTAATTGGAACTTGCACAAACAACTTTCCATCCTTTTTGATATCTTGCACTTTTTTTTTTTGTTTTTCTCGATTGTATTTTTGAAATGATTTTGCCGTTTCTAATTCACCAATTAAGAATTCTCTAACTGCAACTCTGATCAATTCGGATCGCGAAGGATATAAACCCTCAGCACCTGTTAAACTATCTATTGCTTTGAGAAATGATTTAGGTAGATTAACTGTAATTATCCTCATTTATTTATTCCCTTCCCCATTAATTCAATAGTTTTGATATCTTTCTTTATTAGATATTCCACAGCTGTGCGTATTTCTTCGGAACGGGATGGAATCAAGCCATTGCTTTCTATTTTTTCAAGATTCTCAACGTATGCATTAGGTAATGCAATTGTGATATTCTTCATCTTTTCCTTCTCCGAATTCATCATTTTCATTTCACTTTCTTTTTTGTTTTCATAATAATCAAATTTCTTCAAATAAAGGCGGAAGAAAATCTTTTATTGCCAAAAATAATTTTGCTGTAAAATTCTGAACTATTAAATCTAATGCATTTGGATTTTGAATTGGTTTAGGTGCTTCAAATAACAAATGTGCACTAAAATCAGTAAGAATCATTTTAAAATCATTTATGAGCATCTGTTGCACTTCTGATTTGCCCATAAATTCGTATTTTTCTAAATATTCTCTGATTTTAGAAAATTTATACATTTCTCGTTCTTCTTCATCCATATCTGTAAGTTTCATTACCATTTTTTGCACTTCCTATATTTTAATAAAAAACTAAGAAATCACACGTTCATTAAAAAAATATTCAATTGGTTGATCAAGATCTTCGGGGAGCCCGATTTTCAACTTCTTTATTAAAGTTTCATAATAGCCAGTTTTATTTGCACTTGCTACTCGAGAATATCGACTACAATAGATTTTATTTTCTGCAATTAAGCGAGGAATCCATTTTCGGATGGTAGAAGGTGATAATCTCGCTCTTGCTGCAACTTCGCTTACAGAAAAAGTTCCGAATAAAGGATTATTACGCGTCTCATCGAATGTTTTACTCCAACGATTCGCCTCTTGTTCTGTAAGTGAATATAATGCTTGTATGATTTTTTCCCCACTATTCATTTTTTAACACCTGAATTATTTTTTCAAATTCATTTTTTGTCATCAAATCATTACCAAACAAACCATTTCGATATCTATTCCTGTTAACGATATTCAGTATGTTTTGAATTTCTTTACGCTCTTGTGGTGATAACTCGGCAGCAGCAATTTGTATCTCCCGTATTTCGCACCAATAAAGTAAAGAATAGAAGAATTTCATGAATTTCTTCAATATACTCATTTTCTTACCTCCATATGCAAAAAAAGTGCCCCCCCGCCGGGACTTCCCGAAATGAAGGATTCATGTGATTGTTATGAGGAGAGCGGGGTTTGAGCCTTTCTTATAAAAAAAAAATAAAATTTCTTATTTTCCTATTGCCCACTTTGTTTCGCTTGATGCAAATATTTCACCAGAAATTTAACAGCCAACTGGGCTTCTTTTTCTAATCTACACAAATATGGAACGTAATCTTTACACCAACGTCTTTTATTTTTCAACCGTAATTCACCATATTT
>NZ_JBPLBG010000037.1:0-46904 GCF_054039255.1 Candidatus Harpocratesius sp. | reverse complement strand
CGATTGGATTGATATATCTAATGGTTCACTTATCATAATAATAAGGAAGAATGGAAATATTATAAATGCTTAACAATTATGATATATTAATTAGATTTTTGTCGAACATGGGAATTTAAAAATTCTCTAAAAATGAATTAAAAAAAAATAAATCAAGTTTTTAAATTAAGGACCACCCAATTATATCCCTTTTGTCATAGTTGAAATAAGATATCCACCAATTTGTATTGAGACAAATATGCCAATTTCAATACTTCCAGAGTTCATCACAGTGGTAGTAATATATGGAAGTAAAAATTCGATGTAAAACATGTTTAATCCATTCTAAAAGACGATTTTAAGCACTATATTAAAGTCAACGGTAAAAGATATTTCTCTTTTTTCTAATTTGGGCGATAGGTCTGGGATTCTATTATTTTTATTATTTTCCATTGATATAAATAAATGATTAGCTAATTTGAAATTTTGGTTGAAAAAAGTGTCAAATAAATTCAAAATCATGAAAATTTGTGTTCGAAAAAGTTGGAAAGTGCATGGCAATTTTAACGAGAAATCAAACTTTAAAGGTTTTATTACTTTTTCTAACCATATTTGAAAAAGAATAGAGCGTAAAGGGTGGGTCGTTCATACAGTATGAATCAATCGAAAAAAAAAATGGAATGTATTTTTTGCAATCTTCCGATAAACTTTTTAGATTTGTCCAGTAAGGCAAAGTTGAAGGATCAAAAAGTGTATAAGTGTGTCAACGGCCACTTAATTCATCATGATTGTTTAAAAAAGCGCTTATTAATTGCACAAACTTGTCAAATCTGCGGAGAACCATATTCATCTGAAATAATTCAAGTTTTAGATATCAAACCTATAAAAGTACCATTAAATTCAGCAGCTTCAAATAAAATATCATCAAATTTGGTCTCAACGAGTGCCTCAAATACTGAAAATAGAAATGAAATCCAAATGCTCGAGAAAATACAAGAGAATATTGGTGAATTAGGAAAACAATTAGTAGAAATCAAGCAACAAGAAAAAAAACTTAATAAAGATCTCACAATAATCAAAAAGCGCAAAACAACACTTGAACATGAACTTCAAACATTAAATGGAAAAGAAATTGCTCTCCGTATGCAATTGGAACAAATTCACAAGCAAATTAAAGCGGTTAATAAACAAATTAACGAATATGAACACATCATTCCTACATTAACGACATCAACTGGAAAATCTTCACAACAATTAATATCAAAACGTAAAGTAGCAGAACAAAGTAAGAATATTGTATCAAGTTCAGATCAATCAAAATTGTATTCAGATGTAGATAATGATATAAAAAAATTCGAAAAAAAGCGTAAAAAAGTTCGTACTAAATTAATGGGTCCTGGAATGGACGAATCTATTAATAAACGCGCCAATACAATGCGATCTTCTTTAAATTTTGCCAGTTCGATAGCAGAACAAGTGAATCAAAAAGGATTAAATAATGAGTTATTTTCAACCAACTCTCTGAATAATCATAAAAGTGCTAGTGAAGCAGATGTTTTTGATCCTGGTTTAGATGATGATTTTGATCCATTGAATTTTGCTGAAACAGTCACCAGACGGGCGAAACGGAAACAACATGAGACGAATAAAAAAGAACATATTCCTTTTCAAGATATTACTGCAAAAACAGCAAAAGAAATTCCTGGAAAAATCATTCGTCCTTCCTTTATTGATACAGCGGATATCGCTTCTGAAATTCAGAAACCAACTCCAAAAAAGCAAACCTCATTAAAATCAGTTCGCACTTCATCCCAGATACTAAAAAATAGATCTAAAACACAAAGTAAATTTATAGCTCCTGAAAAAAAGCTAATGAAACCACGTCCAAAGGTTGCTTCATTGAAAAGTCTACATCCTATTTCTTCAACAGAAGTATCAAAATCTACTTCAAGTAAAATTCCAAAACCTTCTCAATCTTTTTCTTCTTCTAAGTCTAGTTCTTCTCTTACATCGCAAAAATCGATCTCACAGGCGAAATCAGATAAAAAGGGTCCACTTTGTGTTATTTGTCATGCTCCAATCATAGAACAAGATCTTGGAGAATCTGAAAATAATTTTGATGATGAATTAATAAACTGTCCAAATGATCATCCAGTTCACCGTGGTTGCTTGAAAATGTGGATTGTGCACAGTAATCTCTGTCCATTATGCCATGAACAGTATAGCGAAGAAGTTGTTGCAAGTTTTGATAGTTTTAAGAAAGAATTTGAAGATCAAAAGCAAACAGAAAAAGAACAAGCTGAAAGGGAACGGTTAAAACGTGAACGTGAAGAACTCTTAAAAGAGATCAATCCAGAATTTACGAAAAAATACAACGAAGCCGATAAATTGATGAAAGTTAAGGAATTTAATAAAGCACTTAAAATATTTTGGGAGATTATAGATAATGAATATTTTCCTCTAAAAGACCAGCGCATGTTACGAACAACCTTAAACATCGGTTTAATTTATTACAAACAAGGTAAACACGCTCAAGCGATCAAACAATTCATGAAAATTGTAAAGATTGATTTTAATTATCCTCTCGCTTTCTACTTTTTAGGATTGTGCTATGATCAAATGGGTTTTGCTGATAAAACTAAGTGGGCTTTTGAAAGAGCTTTGAAAAATACTCAAGCTTTGGCTGTTGATAACCCAAAATATAGTAAATTTGTTAAGGATATAGAGCATCGATTGCAAAGACTTCCAATATAGAATTAAATAAATACAATTCGATTATTCAAGATTGAATTATAATAAAGATGAAAGTTATTAAAAAATTACAAAATCGGACCATGAAATTCGAATCCTATAAAAAATGTTTGAAGAACAAGATAAATTTAAATCATTTTTAATAAATATCTTGATAATTTCCGAGTAATTGGGCCAGATGCGTAGAATTATTTTTTTATACTCGCTTTTTTGATCAATAATTGCATTGATTTTACATATGAAAGAAAATTCTTTTTTCTTTTCATCTATATTAATAGATGATTCATTTTCCATGTAACTTGAAGATTTTGATTCAAAATCAGGAAGAAGTTCAAGAGAATAGATATTTAATGGAAGTTCAATTCCTGTAGGTGATTTTGATTTTAATGATTTTTCATAAATAATAATGCTTCCTAAATTAGTTTTAAGGATAACAGAATCACTTTGTTTGATGATTTCTATAATAGGCCAGATATTTTCTTTTCCTAAAATCTTGGCGACTTGATAATTTTTTGGATGACTATATACATCTGGAGTATGTCCAATCTGCTGAATTTTACCATCAAAAAGAACCGCAATTCTGTCAGCAAGCAATCTTGCTTCCTCATGATTATGGGTCACATAAATAATCGTAGTATTCGTTTCTTGTTGAATCAAACGAATCATTAAAGCCAATTCTTCTCTACCTGTTGCATCAATGCTACTTAATGGTTCATCAAGTAATAAAAACTGAGGTTCAATAACCAAAGCCCGTGCAAGAGCCACTCGTTGTTGTTGACCGCCGCTTAATTCATCAGGAAATCTATCTTCAAATTCAATTAACTGTGTTAGTGCTAATGCTTGTTTGTAGCGCCGATCTGGTTGAGTTAAAGACTTGTTTACTCTCAAACCAAACATAATATTTTCTTTTACTGTCATATGTGGGAATAAAACTTGAGCTTGAGGAACATAACCCATTTTTCTTTTTTGGGGAGGAAGAAAAGTAATATCTCGTTCATTTAAGCGAACTGTTCCTTCATCTGGAGTTAATATTCCTAAAAGAATTTTCAGTAATGATGTTTTTCCACATCCACTTTGGCCTAAAAAAACAATTATTTCCCCTTCATTAATTGTCAGATTCAAGCCATCTATAATGAATTCTTTTTGATATTTCAAACGAAGATTAATAATTTCCAGTTTTTTCATTAAATTTTCACTTCAAAATGATTCATCATTCTATATTTTCGAATTTTTCAGTTTTCAATTTTTCATATAAATTTCGAATAAATTATATACGAAAGCGTGTTTCTCCTAAATGTTGAATTAATATAAAAGATAAGAATGTTATTACAATAAGTATTGCAGCCATACTGGCAGTAAGTTGAATATTTCTCGTATACATTAATTTTGAAATTGCTATGGAAAGTGTACTGAATTTACCACGAGCCAGAAAATTAGTTGCACCAAATTCTCCAATGCTAATTGCAAAACTAAAAAGTCCGCCAATAAATAGACTACGTTTAATTAGGGGAAATTCTATTTTTCGAAAAATTTCCCAATTTGATGCACCTAAAGTTGAAGCAACATTAAGTAATTCAGTATCAATTCGATTATAAGCATTGATTACGGTGCGGGTTGCAAAAGGAACTCCAATAAGGATATGAGCTGCAATAATTAGCATCCACGGATATTTTACATAAAGGATACTATCTTTAAATTGGAGAAAAAGACCAAGAGCGAGTGTAATTGTGGAAGTTGCCATGGGAAGTATGATGAATAATGCTAAAATTGTATCAATTGATGAATACTTATATTGAGAAATAGAACGATAACGTCGTCGATAGATAAGCAATATAGCAAAAGTAAAAATTAGAGTTATAATCATCGTTATAAGCGCAAATAATAGAGTATTAATAAGTAATCGAAAAATTGAAGCACCCAATAAAGGATCATAAGAAGAAGAAAATAATAAAGAAAATCCTGTAAAAATAGAATTTGATTCTCTTATAGGGGTAAATGCGGTGATTATTACAGCAATTAATGGTAGTAACTCGAAAATCAAGATAATACATAAAAAGAAAATTCTTCCAATTAACTTCATTTTTTGAACTTTAGATAAGTTATAAAAAATAAGCTGCTTATATTCAAAGGTGCTTTTAACGTTAGAATTTGTTCTTATTTTACTACGATCCAATTGAAGATAAGTTAGAATAAGTAATATATTAATCATTAATTGTGTGATCGCCAAAATTGTTCCAGAGCGATAATCAAATGAAACCTGTATAAGTTTATAAATTCTAACTTCCAATGTTTGTAATTGAGCATTTCCTAAATATAAAACAATTGCGAAACTATTAAAAGAATAAATCAAAACAAGTAACGCAGAAGAGATTAAAGAAGATCTTATCTGTGGAAATATAATTTTCCAAAAAATTTTCCATTGTGAAGCTCCAATTGAACGAGCTACATCAACTTGATCATAATTAAGTTGTTGCCATGCAGGAATCATGAATTGAACTACGACTGAAATATTATAAAATACATGAGCGAGAATAATTCCTACATAACTACCATAAATTGAAAAAAGTCCTTGTGTTCCGTTAGAAATTTCTTTCCACAAAGAATTTATCCAGCCACCATCACCATAAACTATTACAAAACCAATTAAAACCACAATAGGAGGAAGAACAAAAGGAATAGTCATAATTTGTAAAAGAAATTTTCTACCTTTGAAATTATATTTAGCAATGAAGATTGCAACTGGAATTCCTAAAATTAAGCAAAAAAAAGTAGTAATTAGCGATTCAATTAAGCTGAATTGAAGTGCTCGGAAATTTAATGAATAACTGAGAATTTCTCCAAAGGATTTGCTTGATTCAAAAGGGTCTAAAGAAAAAGCAAAA
The DNA here is from genome assembly GCF_054039255.1 of Candidatus Harpocratesius sp. Taxonomy (NCBI): domain Archaea; kingdom Promethearchaeati; phylum Promethearchaeota; class Promethearchaeia; order Promethearchaeales; family Promethearchaeaceae; genus Candidatus Harpocratesius; species Candidatus Harpocratesius sp. The sequence goes on along the minus strand of NZ_JBPLBG010000037.1, from coordinate 41,292 downwards.
TGAAATACTGTTCCTAAAGGAAAATAAAAAAATACAAGAAAAAATGAGACCAAAACAAGTAAACATATAAGAATCACTCCAAAAGGGGTAAAGATTCCAAATTTCTTCTTTAATTTGTTTTTTTCTGTTTGGTCTGTAATCATATACGTTCATTCCACATGATTAGGTGCAAGAAGCATTCTTTCCAAATTGGAAGATTTTTCGCTGCTGTAAAAGTAAAATTACCCCAAGACTAAAACTTATTGCGAAAATAAATAGAAAAGGGTTCTGAAAACCTGAAATGTTAGGAGATTTCATTACAATTGTTTCTTCCCAATCTTGTTTCCATTTAGCAAGATTTGATTCCAACATTGAAGGAGCTATCAAATTATTTAGAATATTTACATCATCTGGATTAATTGCAGCATTATTAAAGCAAGAAGAAATTTGAACATGTTGATTTGCAGGATACATCCAATTATTTTCTGCAATTTGACTTTGCAATTCTTCTCCGAGAAACCAATCAATAAAGTGTTGACCTTCAATTGTATGCGAAGCGCCATTAACCAAACCAATTCCTTCAATCTGTAACCACGCATTTGCTGTACCATTCTCATGAGACAAAAATGCTTTTAGATTATCTCCCCATCCTTGGCAAACAGTATAGGCAGGGCTTGTACCATAAGATACCATTATTGGTCGATTTTCATTTGGTTCATAATAAATATCAAATGCAGCTCCCCAACTATTTGCAATCCGAAGATCTTCAGCTGCACTCTTCCACCAATTTCGCCAATCGTTACCCAGTATCCCAGTAAAATTTATTGATGGGTCTCCAAATACAGCAATTGTCCATAAAAGAAATCCTAATCCGGGAGAGCTTAGTGTGGGATCTTCAACAACAATCTTATTTGCTAAATCCAAATCTAAAATTTCATTCAACGTTAGATTTTCAAGATCTGGAACTGTTGTTGTATTAATTCTCAACTGATCGTAATTGAAAGCAATTATTCCGTAATCATATGGTAAAAGATAATGTTCAGGATCTAAATTGCTAATCAATGATGAAGATAAATTCTCTACTAATGGTGAAGAATAAGGACTTAAAAGATTATATCTTTTTGCTTCAAAAATTAAACTGTTGTCCAGTCCAATCACCACATCGGCAACAGGAGAGTCTTTTTCTCCCAATAATCGTGTAATTAAACTATTTGCATCTTCTAAGGCCACTACTTTAATCTGATCTTTAGGAATTCCAGAATAATTAGAATAACCTCCGATGAAATCATAACCTGGATCCGCAAGTAAAGATTCATATGTATAGATTGTCAATTTAGGTTCTGACTCAACAGCTCGAATTGAATGTGGAAAGGCAAATATTCCAAAAAAAAGACAGAAAAGAAGTATAACTTCAAAAACTCGATTTTTTTTCATGATTTTGAACTTCATTTTACTCATGTAAATTGGAGAAACAAATATATAAAAATTTTTTACTTTTTGGTTCTATAGCCCATTATTTTCCCGCAAAACACCGTTTCTGAGGAATATTTTTAATAAATTTTGTTTGAGTTAACTTTTTTTACTAAAGGCACGTATTTTTGATTATGAATTATGGCTATCTACAAAAAAAAACTGCACTTCTTATTTCTGGGAGCCCTCAATTTGACATTAAAGCTTTAAAAATAATTCCAGAAATCATTCTTAAACATTCTTTTATTATTGCAATCGATAAAGGATTAGAATTTGCATGGGAAAATCATATTTCTCCTGATTTGATTATTGGAGATTTTGATTCTGTCGATCCTGTTCTTTTGAACTCATTCTCTAAAACAAAAAAAAAATCATTTCCATCAAAAAAAAATAGATCAGATACAGAAATTGCACTGGATTTTTCAATAGAGAAAAAATTTGAACTAATTTTAGGAATCAATATGATAGGAGGACGATTAGATCACGATCTTTTTAATAGGCTCTTATTATTTAAAGCACCTGAGATATTTTGGTTAATTAGTGCAAATGGATCTCTAAGGGCTTTGTCTCCTTTGAAGAAATATAAAATACCTGTCAAAAAAGGAAAAATCTTTTCTCTTATTCCATTTTCTGAGTGTTATAATGTTAATCTTTCTGGATGTGAGTATCCTCTACAAAACCAAACTTTACAGCAATCTTCATTAACTTTAAGTAATGTAAGTAATGGAAATATACAGATATTCTTTGATTCAGGCAATCTCCTGCTTTTTGTTGAAGATTTATCCGTTATTTGGAAAGAACTCGAATAGAAAGTAAGATTGCTAATTACCAGCCTCCAAATGCTTTTAGATTTGTTAAATTCTATTAATAATTAGAAATATTTATTCTGTATAAGGTTATATTTTAATACAAATAAATCATCCAAATCTTGATTACTCATTTAAGGTAAGTATTATGGCAACAAATTCAAATTTAAATAATTATAAATACGAAAAAAAAATGGATAGCGGTAGAGATTGTTCAAATTCAGAATATAATGAAACTAAAGATTCTTTTGAAGAAATTCCATTAAAAGATTATTTAAAAGCAAAAGGGAAAAAATTCAAAATTCAAGTAAAAGAGAAATCAAAGGCCATCAAAAAAAAATCGAAAAAATTATCGAAGCAAATTAAAGAACAAGCAAAAACCACTGCTATGAGAATAAAAGAGCTTTCTATTGAAACAAAAGAAAAAATTCAGAAAAAACACAAAGAATGGAAAGAAAAAGAAAGAATACATAAGCAATCACAAATGGAAAATGAAACAACTTTCGCCTCTACTAGGGAAAAATCTAAAACATCTCGTGATTCCCCTCGATTTTGTCCATCATGTGGGCATGAAGTGACTCAAGGAGGAAAATTTTGTCCTAACTGCGGTAATTCTTATTGATCCTTAATAATTTATCAATTTTATAATTTGAATTCTAAATTAAAATATTTTCTTCATTTATAGAACTACTTAAGAATTTTTAGATTTTTGAATAATTTCCTCACAGTTGGTGTAAGTTCATAGTTTGGTAATTCTTTGAAATGAACAAAACGCGCATCAATTACATCTGATTGAGGAATTAACTGAGGTGGTTCTTGAAAGGATTCAGCATTTGGTATTATCATCCAATAATCACAAAGGACATAATGATATTCAATTTTTCCAGTTGAATCATAATCAATTTTATCAATCACTGAAGCCAATTTTCCAACTTCAAGTAATAAACCTGTTTCTTCTATGCATTCGCGTAAAGCACCATCTGAGGCGCGTTCACCTAATTTTAAATGTCCTCCAGGAATAGCCCATTTTCCTTGATTCGGATTATATTTTCTTTTTATTATTACGACATAATCCTTCCAGCAAATTATACCTCCAACACCTACGTGAGGTCGAACAGGATAATGTCGAAGATCGAAGTTTAGCTTTTGCTCAGATGTAAATCTTTCCTTTTTTCTTTTAACCATACAAAAAATAATATTTTAATAGAATAATTTCTTTTGATATTTTATTTATTCTATATGGATTTAATATTCCATGAAAATTTAGTTAAAGTTATACTGATCACATAGAATACCCAGAATTAATAAAAAAGGGAATATTTGAAAGAATTAGGAAATCAGAAAAAATTCGTATAGATCTTTGGAGATATTTAAAAATTATTATTTTTTTCAATTGTTAGTTCAAGAAATTAAAAAATTTGAAAATTTGGAATTTCTTTTCAATCTTTTGTGAAAAGTTATTAAATTCAATGTACTTGCTCTTATTGAAGAATTCGGTGTTTACAATCTCTCCAAAGTTTATAAAAATAATAAAAATATTCTGAAATTTCCAAGGGATCTCCAAAAATAACAAAATAATCTTTAATGATACTCATTTGTATATAAATGGGAAAAAGTTCAAATACTCTGAGATCATAACCATCTCGATAAAAATTTAAAACATCTATTTGAATTTGTATATTAACATCAATATCACGGCTTCGTGTTATAATGGCAATATCATAATCTGATTGAGGGCGTGTACTACCAGTTACTTGCGAACCATACAACACAACCTCAAATTTATTTTTTAAACCACTTAATTCTTTTCTAATTTGCTCAATTGTCTTCAAGTGTTTCTAAAACCTCTTCAATTTTTTCGATCCATTCATTTAAATTTGTTTTTAATAAATTTAGAGTCTTAGATATTAATTCTTTTTGAATTCCATTATATTGGTGAACAATTACATTGCGTAATCCATTAGCTTTAATTAGATTATTGGCCATTTCAGATTTCCATCTCAAATGTTTAACTAAATTTTCAATATTAGTTCGATCATCAGAAATTATAATTCCTAAATCTTTTACAAGCATTGCAGCTAAATCAACAGTACTTTCGATTGCGACTTGGATAGAATATAAAATTCCACGATTGATAATTTCATCTTCGCCAAAATCTTGAAAGTAGGTTAACGATTCTTTCACATAATAGATTTTATCTTTATACCTTTTTCTTCGCAATATATTCATATATATCGTACTAAGATAAGTAATTACTAAAAAAATTTATTGAAAAATTACAAATATGGTAATTCTAGCAAGTAAGGATTAGTGTAAATTGATTTCGCTATATTATTCAAATCAAATTTCGAAATTCATCTAAAAAGTATATGAATTAAAGTGAACAATTTTTATAGAAAGCGTAAAATTGTTTATATAAGATTAATATTCAAATTTTCAAATGAATTATTATTTAATGTATCATTTTGAATAGAAAATAATACAAAATACTGTCATTTGTAAAAATCTTCCTATTAAAACCTTTAGAGTGGAAATATCAGAAATTTTATTTTTTTTGCTTCGTTATCATACTTAAAAAAATTTCTTTCACTAATTTTGAAAAAGTGTGAGAAAAGAAAAAAAATGTGAAAATGATATGGCCGAAAAAATGGTTTATATGTTTGATGAAATTGATCCAAATCAATTTGGGTCAACAGCCGAATTAAAGGAATTTTTCGGCGGAAAGGGTGCAGGATTAGCCAATATGACTGCGCTTGGATTGCCAATTCCCTATGGATTTAATATTCCATGCAAATTTAGTTTATATTATGCCAATCATAAAGAATGGCCGGAAGGATTAAAAGAACAAATTATTGAAAGTATAAAGAAGTTGGAAAACAAAAGTGGATATATTTTTGGAGATATTCAAAAACCATTATTACTTTCGGTCCGTAGTGGAGCACCTATCAGTATGCCAGGTATGATGGATACTGTTCTAAATTTAGGTATGTCACAAGAAATTGCAGAACAAATGTCTAAATCTAACGAACGATTTGCTTGGGATTCATGGCGCCGTTTTGTTATGTCTTATTCTGATATTGTTAAAGGTACGGGTCGTGAACCTTATGATCTCATTATGGAAGATTATAAGGAGAAAAAGGGAAAAAAACTCGATATTGAATTAGATGCCTCAGAAATGCAAGAATTAGGTGAGTTGTATTTAGTTGAATATGAGAAATTAATTGGAGAAAAATTCCCTATGGATCCTTGGATTCAGTTATTTGGAGCAATTAATGCAGTATTTCAATCATGGGATAGCGAACGGGCTGTAGCTTATCGAAAAATGAATAAAATTCCAAATTATGGAACTGCAGTAAATGTAATGCGAATGGTTTTTGGAAATCAAAATGATAATTCAGGAACTGGAGTTCTTTTTACCCGATCTCCAATGGATGGGGAGAAAAAAGTTATGGGGGAATATTTAGTTAATGCCCAAGGAGAAGATGTTGTTGCAGGTGTTCGAACTCCAATTAGTTTAGATGAATTGAAACAAGATCATCCTGAAATTGTTGCTCAAATTTATGAATTAGCTCATAAATTAGAAGATCATTACAAAGATATGCAAGATTGCGAATTTACTGTAGAAAATGGTAAGTTATACTTTTTACAAACGCGTACTGGAAAGCGTACAGCTTCAGCAGCAGTTAAAATTGCTATTGATATGTTAGATGAAGGTTATATTGATGAGAAAACCGCAATTTTACGCGTTTTACCCTCAAAAATCGAAGAATTGCTTCATAAACGTATTTCCCCTAATGAACGAAAAGCTCCTATAGTAAAAGGTTTTAATGCTTCACCTGGTGCTGTTTCTGGAAAAGCTATTTTTGATGTGCATCGAGCAATTGAAGCTAAAAAAGCTGGTGAAAAAATTATTTTAGTTCGTAAGGAAACTAAACCTGAAGATTTTCCTGGAATGGTAGCATCTGTTGGAATTTTAACTTCTCGAGGTGGGAAAACATGCCATGCTGCAGTTGTTGCTCGTGGAATTGGTCTTCCTGCTGTTGTTGGAGCTGGAGATTTGGAAATTGATGAAGAAGCTGGAATTGCCAAAGTGAGTGGTCAAATTTCTTTCAAAGAAGGAGATATTATTTCTATTGATGGTTTAAATGGTAATGTTTATGTTGGTGAAGTAGAGGTTGTGGATCCAGAAATAACTGGTGCTTTCCAACGATATTTGGATTTATGCGATAAATATCGAATTTTAGGTGTTCGTACAAATGCAGACACTCCTCAAATGGCTATGGATGCTGTGCGAAATGGTGCAGAAGGAATTGGCTTGTGTCGAACAGAGCGAATGTTTAATGCACAAGATCGTTTGCCAAAAGTCGTGAAAATGATTGTTGCTGAGGATTTAGAGGGGCGGGAAGAAGCCTTAAAGGAATTAGAACCCTTGCAAAGTAGTGATTTTTATGAGATTTTCAAAGTGATGAATGGAAAACCAGTCACAATTCGTTTACTCGATCCTCCTCTTCATGAATTTTTACCAGACTATAAAACAATGTTGGTTGAATTTACCGAATTACGTGTAAAAGGAGATAAAGGTGAACGTTTCAAAGAATTGGAGTTTATGATTCGAAAATATGAAGAATTGAAAGAAGAAAACGCTATGTTAGGGCATCGAGGTGTTCGATTAGGAAATACAAATCCTGAAATTTACGAAATGCAAGTACGTGCCTTGATGACAGCACTAATCCAAGCTCAAAATGAAGGTATTGATGTACATTTAGAAATAATGCTTCCCTTAGTTTCTCATGTAAATGAATTTATTCGATTGAAATCCATTTTAAAGCCTTTAGCTGAACAAATTATAACTGAAGCTAATTTTACACCTAAAAATCCAATAAAATGGGGGACTATGATTGAAATTCCTCGTGCAGCATTAACTGCTGAAGAAATTGCTAAGGAAGCAGAATTCTTCTCTTTTGGAACCAATGATTTAACTCAAATGACCTTTGGATTCAGCAGAGATGATGTAGAAGCTAAATTTTTGCAGAAATATATTGATGAAATTAATCCTCCTATCATGAAAGAAAATCCATTTGAGCATATTGATGTGAAAGGTGTTGGAAAACTTGTGAAAATGTGCGTGGAAGATGGAAGAAAAGGTAGAGCTGAATCTCACAACGGTGAACATTTAAAAGTTGGAATATGTGGTGAAGTCGGAGGCGATCCTGATACAATTATGTTCCTGCAGACCGTTGATTTGGATTATGTAAGCTGCAGTCCATTCCGTGTTCCTGTGGCTCGAGTTGCTGCCGCACATGCAGCAATTAAATATCAAAAGCAAGAATAAGAGCTTTTAACCATTTAATATTTTAATTTTTTATTTTTTTTCTTGAGTTATCGAGGAATAAGGAATAGTCTTGATAAATAGATAACTCACTTATTAAGAGTTAAGTAAATCAACAGAAAATTTTTGTAAGATCCTACTAATTTCAATTCATGCAAAAAACTAATGTGCAAGATCCCGCTAAATTATCTATAGATGAACGCTTAGCTCTATTAATTTCTGTTGGGAAAGGTGGCGAGATTGTTGAAGATGAAGGACATTTACGATGGTTGTTAGAACATCGAGAACCTTATGAGATTATTGCATACGATGGATTTGAACCATCAGGGAAAATTCACATTGCACAAGGTCTCCTTCGAGCTATCAATATTAATAAATTTACTTCAGCAGGTGTAAAATTCGTTATGTTTGTAGCAGATTGGCATGCTGCTGCAAATCAGAAATTTGGTGGTAATTTAGATGTAATAAAGAAAGTAGGTGATTATTTTGTTGAAGTATGGAAAGCTTGTGGAATTAACCTAACTCATGTTGAATTTATATATGCGAGTGATTTAGTTAAAGATCCGAAATATTGGGAGTTAGTTTTAAAGATATCAATGAATACCAGTTTGAATAGGGTTTTAAGATGTACACAAATTATGGGTCGAAATTCAACAGATGCTCTCCAATCTTCTCAAATTTTATATCCATTAATGCAATGTGCGGATATTTTTACATTGAAAGCAGATATATGTCAACTAGGATTAGATCAGCGTAAAGTGAATATGCTGGCAAGAGAAGTGGCAAAAACATTGGGATATCATAAACCTGCAGCAATTCACCATCATATGTTAATGGGCTTAGGAAAGCCTCCAGAAAATAACTTGGATGAAGTAGATAAGAAAATAGCTCGTAAAATGAGTAAATCTGATCCTAATAGTGCAATTTTCATGCTAGACTCTCGCAAACAAATACAAAAGAAAATTGGAAAGGCATGGTGCCCACCAAAAGAAATTAAAGAAAATCCTGTGTTGGAATATTGTCAGTATATTATTTTCGAACGTTTTGATACATTTGAAGTAAAACGACCTGAAAAATATGGTGGAAATATCTCTTTTTCATCCTATAAGGAGTTAGAAAATGCTTATCATCAAGGAATTTTAAGTCCTATTGATCTTAAGAATACAGTGGTCGAATATTTAGATAAGCTGATTAACCCTGTTCGGGAATATTTCGAAACAAATCATGAGGCAAAGCAATTAGCGGAATTTGTTCAAAAAGAAATGGAAAAACAAGCCAGAAAAGGCAAAAAATAAAAAAACCCCTTTTTATTTATTTTTCAATCAAAAATAACATTTCCTAATTTTTTTCTTATTACTCAATTAAATTAAACTTGGATATAATGTATGTTCAATCATTCGAGCAATATCTGGATTATCTTCTGGATCAGTGATAAATCCATCTAAATGTCCTTCATAGTCGATCATAAGGACATCTGCTTCGGTATTATAAAATTTAAACACATTTCTTACTTTATATTCGCTAGTTTTTGACATTATTTCACACTACCAATTATTTATTTATATAAATAACTCTTTGAAAAAAAATATTTAAAGATTTTACAACCATTACGAAGATTAGATGTCGGAAGTTTCTAATTTCTGTAAATTATCGAGAACATAGAAAGAATGGGGGATTCTCAATTTCTTTTTTAATAAATTTTGAAATAATGAAAACAAGAGTTTTTATTAGATCAGAATCGATAACGAATCATGGTAAATGGCGATATCTCATCACATTTCTTACACAATTTTGTAAATCCAAAATCTATCGCAATTTTCGGTGCTAATGAAAAAATCCCAGAAAATATGGGTGCTTTTCAATTATTGACCCTAATTGATAATGGATATTCTGGTAAAATTTATCCAATTCATCCAAAATTGTCTTCCGTCTTTGGGAAAAATGCATATCGTTCAGTAAAAGAAGTTCCTGGTAAAATTGATCTAGCAGAAATTATCTTATCAAAACAACATGTCCCTCAAATTTTAAAGGATTTAGGAGAACATGATTGTCATAATGTGATTATTGTTTCTGCAGGATATCGGGAGCAAAATAACGTTCAAGGTCGAGAAGAGATTTTAGATATTGCAAAAAAATATGATATGCATATTTTAGGTCCAAATTGTATCGGAATTTTAAATACACATTGTCATTTTTCTAATGATCCACAAGAAACCTGTATTTTGAATACAACTGTGCAATCTTATAATCAAAAAGCAGGTAATGTTAGTATAATCAGTCAAAGTGGAACATTTGTCTCGCATGTTTTTATGGTACTCGAAGAACGTGATCTACATTTATCAAAAACCTTTTCTGTGGGTAATGAAGCAGATATTGATATTTGTGATTGCTTAAGTTATCTGGGGGATGATCCAGAAACAGATGTAATTTTGATATATATTGAAGAAATAAAAAGGGGACGTTTGTTTTTTAATTTAGCACGAAAAATTTCACTGAAGAAGCCCATTGTTTGTCTTTATGTTGGGGGAAGTGAAGGTGGTGCGAAAGCAGCTATGTCACATACTGGTTCTATTGGAGGTAATGATGCTGTATTTAATGGAATGATAAAACAAACAGGGATTATTAGAGTAAGTTCATTAGAAGAACTTGTTGATACTGCTATGATCTTTGCAAAGTTACTCCCTCAAAATGTTTTACCAAAAGGAAAGCGAATTGCGGTAGTTACAAATTCAGGAGGGCCTGGAGCAACAATGGCTGATAGGTGTTCTAGACTTGGTTTGGAAATTCCTGATTTTTCTCCAGAGTTACAAGCAAAACTTAAGAGATACATGCCTCCAACAGCACAAATTACTAATCCACTTGATTATACTTTCTCTTTAAATCCTGTATTTTTTTATCAATCGGTTCCTAAAATAATTGCAAAATCCAAAGAAGTTGATGCCATGCTTGTTTATGGCGCTCTTGGAGAGTCTTTCTTTAGTTATGAAGGTGTAGGGGCAGATGTTCTTCAATATACTAATAATAAGAAAAAAATGAAAGATTGGCTTTCTTTAAGTCGTGAAAGTATTAAATCTGCAAGAAGAATAATGAAGAAATATTCATTTCCAATAATTAATGTCAATTTCCTTGGAATTAAGGAGCCGATCTTTCAGTTTTTAAATTCTATTGGCTTTCCTTCTTTTAAAATGCCTCATCAAGCTGTTTTATCTCTGAATAATATGATCCAATATTATATTTGGATTTCTAATCAAAAAAACAAATAAAAAGCAATAATTTATTGATAAAAGAAATAATAAAAAGAAGAATGAGAAGAGGAAGAACAAAAAATTAATCATAATCTGCTTCAAATAAATCTTCAAAAGCAGCACGTTCTTCTTCTGAAATCGAAGGTTTTTTTTTAGTTTCTTCTACAATTGCTGTTTTAAGAATTTGTTTTTTTTCTTTTTTCTTGATTGCAGCTCCTTTTCTGTCAACTTTTTTGTATTGTTGCATTTTATCCTTCATTGGATATTCTTTATTACATATTCGGCAATAAAGTGTGTTTGTACGACGTTTAGGCAATAGTATATTTCCACAATCAGGACAGAATCCAAAACCGGATTTGATTGTTTTCTTTTTTGGTTTTGCTGTACTCATATTCATCACCTTTTGATTTTGCTATCACTAGAAGATGGTTAAAGTTTCTACATTCATATTTATCTGTTAAATTTATATGAACAATTAAAAGGGGTACATATTTTTAAAGGTTTAGTTTCAATTTCTTTACATTTTATGATTTTTCGACTATCATTTAAATGAATCTTTAAAAATGACAAGATTAATATTTATAGATCATTCATGTAATAATTTATATGTAATTTAATTCGTTTTAGGGTCTTCTGATCCTAGTGAAAAAGAAAATATTTAAGGTATTTATTGTAATTATAATTGTAGAGTGTCAATTATTTAGACGATTAAATTTATTATATGATCGATAAAAGCATTCATAGCAAACGTTGGTGCAAAAAACTTGGAAGAAGAAGCGCAGTTAAATTATTTATTACGAGAACTTATGCAAAAGATAGAAGGGTTGGGTAGTGCAGCGTTAGTATCACGGGAAGGTTTAATTGTATCGGCTGTATTGGAAGATGGAATCAGTGATATGCATATTGCCGCTATGTCTGCAATTATTTTATCGACCTGTGAGCGTGTATTAATGGAATTGAAAAAAGGAACGCTGGACATCTGTATCATCCAAGGTAGTGAAGGGAAATTTTTGGTTATGCAATGTGGAGAAGATTACATTATCGTTGGCGTATTAGACGCTGATGCACGAATGGATCTCGCCTTTGTTAATATGCGAGCTACAACTAATCGAATTATCGATATACTCGAAGAATAATTTTTTATTTTTATTTTATTAATGGCATATAATATGTTATTATTATTTCATCGAGTAACTTTTTTGAGAAAGACAAAATTAATTCTCATTTGTTCGATCTTTTTATTGATATTTTGAAATTATTAAGTTAAATAAAATAAATTAGTAATTTACCAATAGGCTTCTTTTTAAATAAAAATATAATATTTGATATATATTAGGAATGAAATTCTTCTCGCTCAAAATTTAATTTAATTTTCTAAAATTTTGAGTCGAATTTATTTATTTCTCAGTTAATGGAAAAGGTTATCGATTTATTATGCCAGCAAAAAAGAAAAAAACATCTAAATCAAAAGCAACTACAAAAGCAAAAAAGAGTACTGCAAAAAAAAGTACAAGAAAAAAGACTGGAGAGAAGAAAATTGAAGAAATCAATGAAGATGAACTTTTGGAAGAATTAATTAGTGATGATGATGAAATACTTGACAAAAAAAATAAAAAAAATTCTTCAAAATCTATAACTGAAGTTAATAATAATAATAATAATATAAAGAATTCTGAAATTGATGAAGAACTAGAAGAAGAAATATTAGATGCCGCCATGGATGGTTTATCTGAAATCAATTATGATATTAAAGATTTACCTGGTGTTGGTGCTACAATTGCTAAAAAACTGACAGATGCCGGATTTGGTACAGTTAATGCAATCGCAATCACTCCAGCAAAAATCCTAATTGAAGAAGGTGGGTTGGGGGAAAAAACAGCTCAAAAAATAATTAGTGCTGCTCGTGAAGCTTTAAATATTGGATTTAAAACTGCAGATATTGTTTGGGAACGTCGAAAATCACTTGCTCGAATTACCACAAATAGTAAAAGTTTAGATGAACTATTAGGTGGAAGTGGTGTCGAAACTGGGGGGATTACGGAATTTTATGGTGAATATCGGACAGGGAAGACACAAATAATGCACCAACTTTGTGTCAGTGTTCAAATGTCTCGTGAAGATGGTGGAATTAATGGAAAGGCATTATATATAGATACAGAAGGTACATTTCGACCAGAACGTTTAATTCAAATGGCAGAAGCTAAAGGATTAGATTATAAGAAAGTACTAAAAAATGTAATTTATGCTCGAGCTTATTCAAGTGATCATCAAATAATGCTAATAAAAGATGCTATGAAAATAATTGCAGAGAAAAACATCAAATTAATTATTGTAGATTCCTTAATTTCACATTTTAGAGCTGAATATATTGGACGTGGGACACTGGCAAATCGACAACAACTATTAAATTTACATATTCATGATCTTCTACGACTTGCTGAAATGTATCCAGATGTAGCGGTTGTGGTAACCAATCAAGTTCAAAGTAAACCAGATGTCTTTTTTGGTGATCCAACAAAGTCTACTGGGGGTAATGTAGTTGCTCATGGTGCTACTGTCCGAATTTACTTAAGAAAAGGAAAAGGAGATCAAAGGGTTGCAAAAATGATAGATTCCCCTAATTTGGCTGAAGGTGAAGCTGTTTTTCGATTAGCTGAAGAAGGCGTTTTAGATATTGAGTAAATTACTATTTTTTTAAATATACTTTTTTTAAATATGTTTATTTAAAGATACAAATAAAAAATATTGTAAAGGAATATAAAATAATTATAAAAAATTTTAAAAGTTTAATTCTGATTGCCAACGAGGTTGTAACTTCAATTTCCATGCTCTTTTTGCATATTCTTCTATCATCCGATGAGTATTAAAGTATGCAGATAATCTAATTGCATGTTTCATTCGTTCTGTCCATCCGTCTCTATTATTATAATAAAGTGGAATGATTTCTCGTTCAAGTTTGTGATAAAGATCATTTGCATCATAAGAATCAGGATATTTAGTTGCATTTGGATCTTGTGGGCCTGGACCAATCGCCCATCCAGCCATTGGATCTTTTTGATAACCCTCAATCCACCATCCATCCAATACACTAAAATTTAAAACTCCATTTAATGTTGCTTTCATTCCACTTGTTCCTGAAGCCTCCATATATCTACGTGGATTATTTAACCATACATCTACACCACTTACCAGTAAATGAGCAAGATCCATATCATATGCACCTAGAAAAACCAATCCTATACCATACGAATCATAAAGATAATCTGACATATCACTTATTTGTTTTATAAAATCTTTTCCTTGAGTATCTCTTGGATGAGCTTTTCCTGCAAAAATAAATTGAACTCGATTCTTACATATTTTCCCTAGTCTCTCAACATCATTAAAAATCAAGGTTGGTCTTTTATATTCTGTAATTCTTCGAGCAAATCCTATCGTCAATTTCTTTTCGTCTAATAAGACCCAACTATGAGACTTTTCATAATCCATTAAATCAATTTTTGCTTTCATATGCTGGTTCCATAATTCATAATTTCCGATATCCCATACATCTTGGAGTAAATTATAATCCATTGACCATCCAGGAATCTGTTCATCAAAGAGTTTTCTAAAATATGGATTTAACCAGAAGTTATTATGAATTCCATTAGTAATTCCATCAATCTCAAATCCAGGAAACATTTTACGAGATACAATTGCATGCTTTTGAGCAACTCCATTACAGTATCGTGAGCCATTTAATGCCAAAAGTGACATATTAAGCTGATCTTTACCACCTAAATCTCTAAAATTTGATGGAAGTCTATCTCGAAAGATATCTTTAATTAGTTCATAATCGAACCGATCATGACCAGCAGGGACAGGTGTATGAGTTGTAAAAATGCAGCGTTTTTTCACTTCTTCCAAATTTCCATGGTATTTATTTAATAATTCAAAAACTCCAAAAGCTGCATGTCCTTCATTCATATGGTATGTTTGGATTCCAGAAAAACCTAAAATTTCTAGCATTTTAATTCCACCTTGACCTAAAATCATTTCTTGAACAACACGCTGAAACGGAGTTGCATCATAAAGGATATGGGTGAAATTCTTTTGCCAATGCTCATTTCCTTCAATATTCGAATCTAATAGAACAACAGGAATCTCAAACCCAGTTTTTCCTCTTACTTTGTATAACCAACCTCCAATCTTAAATTTCTTGTCTTGAATATGCAATTCTACAATATTTGGTAGTTTTTCAAATTCAGAACTGAATTCCCATTGAATTTCACGTTCAATTTGGCGACCTTGAATTACTTCTTGAAAAAAGTATCCTTTATCATAACATAACGTGACTGCAACTAATGGTATTTCTAAATCTGCTGCTGATCGTAGGGTATCTCCTGCTAATACACCTAATCCGCCGCTGTATGTTGGAATGTCGCTCTCTAATGCAATTTCCATAGAAAAATAGGCAATTTTCCGGTCTTTATTTTCTAATTCAAACATATTGAATATATTAATCAAAGGTTCTAAAAATATTTCACGAATATCTAAAAATAAATAAGAATATGCCAGAGTTTATTCAATTTTATTGGATTTTTAATTTTTTTAACCAATTGGACCATAATTCTATCGATATTTCCGGAAAAACGATATTAAGAGTTTTAACAAATTCAATGGGGGTGAAATGGGAACGATGCCATTTATTAAATCCATAACCTGGAGGCAATGATTTTCCCATATGAGTAAACTTATATTTAATAAATGGATAGATTTGCCTTTTTAGTTCCCCAATAGATGTCCACCTACCTTGTTTATGTGTGGCATAGAATTGAGCAATTTGCATAAATTTTTCTAAACCTTCTTTTAAATTATTGGGTTTTAAATTTCTTTCTTGATCTTTTGTTTGAAAAAAATAATTTAGGGTTGATTGGAAAATTTGTGGATTTCCCAAAGCTGATCGCCCAATCATTACTCCAGAAATTTCTATTTGTGAAAAAATTTCTTGAATTTGCTTTGGAGAATTAAAACCCCCATTCGCAATTATAGGTATTTTATTTTCAACTGCATTTATCGCTTGTTGAAAAGGTTGGATGTTCTCAATGATTGAATTAAAATCTATTCCCTGCATTTTAACTGGTGCGCGATTAATTGTTATCCACGCTATGTTTTGACCAAATT
Source organism: Candidatus Harpocratesius sp. (assembly GCF_054039255.1). Classification (NCBI taxonomy): domain Archaea; kingdom Promethearchaeati; phylum Promethearchaeota; class Promethearchaeia; order Promethearchaeales; family Promethearchaeaceae; genus Candidatus Harpocratesius; species Candidatus Harpocratesius sp. The sequence continues at coordinate 25,300 of NZ_JBPLBG010000037.1, read as the reverse complement.
CACTGTAAATTTGTGATAGTAATGGGATTGGCGTGTCTTGTAATGAGTATCCGCGCCGAATTTTAACTGAAATAGGGAGATCTGTATATTTTATTGCTTTTTCAATAATTTTTAAAATAATATGTGGGTTTTTAAGTAATTCTCCTCCTCGATTTTGAGGGAGTATTTTATATCCAGGACAGCAAAAATTTAAATCAATGTAATCAATTCCAAGTGCATGTGAATTGTCAGAAAGAAATTTTAAGGCTGGTTTAAGTGGATCTTCTAGATGAGCGATAATTTGTACTCCGTCATATATTGATTTTTTCGATTTTTGAAGAATTTTCTCCCAATATTGCCACTTTTTCGCCTTTAATAAATGTTGTGGGAGAATTTTAGGGCGACATACCACTTTTGCGCCAAAATCTCCCATTAATTCTCTTAATATTGGATTTGCAGTTAATGGTTCCATAGGAGCAAAAAAAAGAAAAATTTCATCCTTATTTGTTCTTTCTATAGATTGGTGAAAAAGGCGACTAAAATCAATGTTCATTAATGGAAAGAAAGGAATTCTAAAAGAATAAAATTATTCTTTATCTGTATACTAAGGGAAATGAGATTCTCAAATGCTGTCTAAAACTGATCTAATGATCCCGCTCTCAGTTTATGAAACAATGATGGATTTTGCACAATCTTCACCTAATAGGGAAGTAATTGGCCCTATATTTGGTATACCTTATGAAGATGGTTCTATTTTGCTTACTGCTTCATATACTTTTCGTATAGGTTCAACTACTGAAGTACATTTTATAGATTCTGATTATGAGAAGTTATTACCCCTTATTAAAAAGCATGAACAGCAAAATGAAGAATGGGTTGGATGGTTCCATAGTCATCCTTTTCAAGGTGGTGATTTTCTTTATATGTCAAAAACTGACATAAAATATCATACTATTGCTCAAAAAGGAAATCCGTTATGGACTGCCATTATTTTAAATCCACATCAAAAAAATGATCCTAAGGCAATTTATGGTATGCGTGCTTTTCGTTTAGTAGAGTATCCATCAAAAAGAAAAAAGTCTAAATATCGTGTTAAAGAATTATTCTTTAATATAATCGATGAAAAATGATAAATATTAAAACTTTTAAGATTGGATTTATAAACTAAGTTTAATATGCAGATTTCTGATAAATTCTTGATTGTACTCTGGAATTTAATTGAAAAAGAAGCAACTATTATTAAAACTCAGAAAATCAGACTGCATGAAATTTTAATTCTTCATTGGAAGGATTATGACTTTCAAATTCCAGAAATTGATGATTTTTTACCAGATAAAGTAGCATTTTTTTCTGATCTCTTATATCGAAAGAATTTACTTCATCAACTTGCGCAAATTTTTACTCAATCTTTACAAGCAATTCTTCGAATTGTCGAAATTCTATTAATTTATTATACCGAATCGCAAGATTTTAAGAATACTTTTTCTTTCAAAAATAGTGATTTTATCATTTATAAGATTGCTTCAGATATGATAGGGAGCTTACTTCCAATTCTTTCGTTTTGTCAAACACCAATAAAAAAAGATCTAGTTTTAATAGGTGCATTTAAATCAGAATTAAAAATTACTGGTCTATCAGTAGAAGAAATTCAAGAAAAATTACTTCATTATGGACTACAATATCATCAATCTGAAATAAATGAAACATTTCGAAAAATTCAAGAAAATTGTAAATATTTATCAATTTCACACTCATTAACAGATGAAGGAATACGAATTTGGAAAATAAATAACGAAACCCCAATTTCACAAGAAATACTAAATAAATACACAAGAAAAATAACTCCTTTAGTCAATTGGGTCATTAATACATGGAGAAGTTTATATAATATACGAGAATTACATATGCCGATTCCACCAGATTATCCTGAAGCAGAAGGGCTTCAAAAAGTAGTAAATCTTGCAAACAAACAGGGTTTTAATGCAGCTTTGGAAGTAATAGAGAATTTGAGTGCATATTACAAATATATTGCCGAAAAATGACAATTAAATTTCTTTTATAATATATTCGGGATGTTTCTTTGCCCATATTAATAGATCTTGTTCAATTTTTTCCAAATCTTTGGAATTGATCATTACTTTCACCTTCCTAAATAATTAAATGCTTTCCAAACCGACAAAAAATTAAATCAAATTTAAAATTTTCGGCACTCAATTCTTTTATTCATGCAAAAATGGATTTTTGTATGAAAATGATGCATTAAATGGGAGTTGAATGGGAAGACCAAGAATTTTTATCTTGGGAGAGAATTAATATAACTACTTAGGTTGAGTATTATGGATTCATTTAGTGCAGAATATTTTGAAGAACAAGGAATTCAATTTATTCAATTTCAATTCACTACTATATCTGGAGAATTGAAAGAAGTTGAATTTCCAGCAAAAAACTGGGAATCGATGAAGAATGGGACAGGAGTCGATGGTAGTTCTTTAGGTTTTTTATCAACAGAACAGTCAGATATGCGTGCCATCCCCGATCTCAATACATTTTCTATTCTACCCTGGGATCCTCAAGTGGGACGATTTATCTGTAATCTTTATGATAATGATAATAATCCCTATCCTACAGATCCTCGCTCGTTATTAATTCGTGTTTTGAAAAAAGGAGAAGAATTGGGATATTTTTTTAAGGTTCGACCTGAATTAGAGTGGTATTTTATCGATGATGATCTTCAACCTGCAGATTCTGGTTCTTATATGTGTACTGTTCCTGAAGATGACCTACATTTAGTAAGACGAGAAATCGCTCGTGATATGTTATCGATGTTTTCTCATGGATCTCCTCATACTATTCACCATGAAGTAGGGCCTGGTCAACAAGAAATAGAGTTATCAAAAGAAAATGCTTTATATCAAGCAGATAATGTTCAAACTTCCAAGATAATTGCAAAAAATGCAGCTCAAAATCATAATTTAAACTGCACCTTTATGCCAAAACCGTTCCCAGAAGAAGCAGGAAGTGGGCTACATATTCATATATACATGGAAGACAAGCAAGGTAATAATTTGTTTGCAAAAGAAAATGGAATTTCGGATGAGTTGCGATATTTTATTGGAGGAATCATCCATCATGCAGATGCGCTTTCGGCTATACTTAATCCTTCTACTAATTCTTATAAACGTTTGGTACCAAATCATGAAGCACCTGTTTATAAATCTTGGGGTGTAGGAAATCGTACTGCATTAATCCGGGTTCCTGGCTATGAAAATAAAGCGCACTTAGAATATCGTGCAGGAGATGCTTCCATGAATATTTATTTAGGTATGGCGGTATTATTTTCTGCTGGTTTGGATGGGATTAAGAATAAGATTCAACCCAATGAGCCCACATCATTGAATGTTGATCACATGAATATAGAAGAACGCAGTAAATTGAAAATTAGTAGATTACCCGTTGATTTAGAGCATGCTGTAGATGCTTTCAAAAAATCATCATTTATGAAAGATCTACTTGGAGAATTTCTAAATCAGATTTTGCTTGAGAATTATGAGAAAATTTTGGAAGCTCATCGTGTATCTATACGAAATGGCTATGAACACGAATGGGAATTGGATCAATATCTTGAATGCTGAGAAATTCAATATTTATATGAATTTTTTTTGAAGTATTTTTTTTCAAATTGAAATATTTCAAATCACTGTAATTTTAAATATCGAATATTTCAAAATGAAAAAAAATATAAATTCGGATCTATTTTTTTCATTAATTTATTATTTATCAACTTTAGTTAAATTGTGTATTTAGCTTGTGGATCAAAAATTTTCAAATAAAAAGTTTGATGGAAATCTTCAGTAAATTAAGATTGTTACTGATTTTTAATACTATTAAACAAAATTCTAATGGAATTACTTTTTATGAATTGAAGCAGTATAATCATATTCCTCACTCAAGAATATACCGGGAAATGAATCGTTTATATGAACATGGATTTTTAAGGAGAGAAGAAACTCAAAATGAACTAGGACGGCCAAAATATCTCTTTTTTCTCTCAAAAAAGGGTTTACAAGAAAAAGAAAAAATTACTGCAGATCTTCAAAAAATATTGGTATTTTTAAAAGAGAAATTTCCTGAAGATGGAAACTTGGATGTTGAGTCCTTTTTGTGTAATGCTTCTTTAAGTATGTGGCAAGATCCCATACAAAATATTTTAAAATCGGAGAAATCTTATGAGAAAAAAAAAGAAATTCTCGAAAGAATGTATGAAGATGTAGAAAATAGATTATCGATGATCTCTGATGCTCTGGAAAAATTAGAGAAGACTTATTCATCATCTACAAAAAATTTAACTGAAAAACATATAAAGGAAAATAAATAGAGGATAAAGAAATAAAATGGCAAAAAAAACAGAAAATAATCATGATTTATCAACCTCAATATCTACAAAAAAAAGCATTAGAATGATCTTCTCTTATGCGTGGATAAGTAAAAAGGAATTTATTCTGATGTTAGTTTTTATGGGTATTGGGATTGGATTTATGATGATATCGCCGCAAATTTTCCGAAGAGTTATAAATCTTTTGGAAAACAATGATTCGAGCGTAACAATAAGTGATCTTATTGAGATTATAGGTTTAGGTGTCGGAATTGCACTAGTTGGGGGTATAATTTTGGGTATTGGAAGATATTATTCTGCAATCGTGGGGACTGAAGCCCAGTACAACATTAGAAAAAGTGTTTATAATGCTATTAATCGCCAAACATTCTCGTTTTTTAATAAAGCTGAAACAGGTGATTTGGTTGCCAGAGCAACTTCTGACATTGAAATGACAACTGCTGTATTCAATCAAGGAATAACTCTCGGATTTCAATCAATAATTATGATGATCGGTGTTGTAGTTGGAATATCAGTTACCTTTCCTTCAATTTCATGGATAATTATAACAGCAGAAATAACATTCTTGTTTGTTATTGTGTTTTGTGCGAAGAAAATGCAAGATGCATATCTTAAGTCTCGTCGTACATTTGGAAATTTAACTACTGTTTTTCGAGAGAACATTATTGGTGCTCAAGTAGTTCGGATTTTTAACAGTCAAAATAAAGAAATTCGCAAATTTCAGGTTGAAAATGCTGATTTTAAAGATTATACCATTCAAGCTATTAAGTGGTCTACAATTTTGCGATATTCTGGTTGGGTCATGCTGGCTGTAATGTCTTCTTTCATTTTAGTATTTGGAGGTTGGAATGCCTATCAAGCATACTTAGCTAATGATCAATCATTTAATTTAGGTGTTTTTGTAGCAATGTTGAGTTATATTTCCATGTTGGGAATGCCTATTAATCAAATTAATAATGTGGTCATGAATTTTGTTCAAGCTAATGCCGCTATGGTTCGAGTTAAAGAAGTTTTAGATTCGATGCCTGAAATAGTTGAATCTCCTAATGCAATATCTGCTAAGGAAATCCGGGGTGATATAGAATTCAGAAATGTTAATTTTGGATATACATCAACATTAGTTTTAAAGAATATAAATCTAAAAGTTAAAGCAGGAACAACCGTAGCACTATTAGGAACAACTGGTTCTGGAAAATCGACTTTAATTTCTCTTTTACCGCGTTTTTATGATATACTTGATGGTGAACTCTTAATTGATGGCCGTAATATCAAAGATTATAAAATTGACGAATTGCGACGACAAATTGCAGTTTGTTCTCAGAATATTTTCCTATTTAACATTTCAATTGCCGATAATATACGTTATGGGCGTGATGATGCTTCTCTTGAAGAGGTAATTGAAGCTGCAAAAGCAGCAAATATCCATGATTTTATTGAAAGTTTGCCAGATAAATACGACACTCTAGTAGGAGAACGTGGTGTAGCCTTATCTGGAGGACAAAAGCAAAGAGTGGCAATTGCTCGCGCTTTAATATTAAAACCAAAAATCTTGATTCTGGATGATAGTACATCAAGTGTTGATATGAATACTGAATACAAAATTCAACAAGCATTGGAAAGAGTAATGAAAAATCGAACTACATTTATTATCACACAACGTCTCTCAACTATTCGGAATGCAAATTCAATTGTGGTAATGGATCAAGGAAGAATCGTAGGGGCAGGAACACATGAAGATCTCATTGGAAAAAATGCAATTTATACTCAAATCTATCAAACATTATTTGCAAAACAGAAATCAATGGAAACCCCCCAAGTTGCTGAAATTATGGCCGAAAAGAAAGGAGGTAACTAAATTTGTCCCATCAAAGGAATCGAATGATTTTAGAAAAAACAAAACGGTTTGTTGATGATAAAACACTTTGGAAATGGATGCTTTCCTATTTAAAAGATAATTTAGGTGTATTTATTATTGTTCTTTTAGGAATGTTTCTGTTCACAGGAATGCAGGCTGTATTGCCACTGCTTCAACAACGGTTAATAGATGATGGGATATTAAAAAGTAATGCTTCAGTTGTTATTTCAATCTTAATAATTTACGCCAGTTTCCGTATTATTTCTAGCGTTGGGAATGGATTCTCAGAATATATTTTGGCAAAGATAGGAACAAATGTTGTTTATAAGGTTCGTCAAGACTTATTCATCAATTTACAGAAAACTTCTATGGATTATTTTGATAAAGTGCATAGTGGAGATATTATTAGCACAGTTACTAATGATGTGGACCAACTCAACATGGTTTTTGGCGGTCAACTTGCAACCTTGTTAACAGATTTGTTCCGAGGATTGATGGTATTAGGATTAATGTTTTTTATGAATTGGGAATTAACCTTGGTTGCTTTATCACTTACCCCTCTGCTTTTTATTTTATCTCGGTTTTTTATAAAAAATGTACGTAATATGTTTAAAACTACCAGAAAGAAACTTTCTCAAGTAACCAGTGTGGCAGAGCAAAATATTTCTGGAATGAAGGTAATTCAAGCATATGGTAAGCAACGAGAAGCTGCAGAAGAATTTGATAGAGCAAATCGTAGTAACCAAGAGGCTTTTCTAAAGGTTCGTCGCATAATGTCGTTTCTATTTCCATTATTCTTTTTTATTTCTAGTTTAATTAGCGCAGTTGTGATGTTGTATAGTGGAAGTGCTTATCTTAATGGGATTGGATTCTTAGGTTCTACAATAACAATTGGTATCGTTTCTTCTTTTTCAAATTATTTAAACCAATTAATGATGCCCATAATGATGATTGCTTTCTTTACTCAGCAAATGCAATCAACTTTAGCTGCTGCTGAACGGGTCTATCTACTGTTAAATGAGAAAAGTGAGATTCCTGATCCTGAAAATCCTGTTGATTTTTCTAATATTTCTGGTGAAATCGAATTTAAAGATGTAACTTTTGCATACAGTAAACGGAAAGCGAAAAAGCCGTTAAAAATAATTGATCCTTCGGCAAAACGCAAGAAGAAAGCCTTAAAAAGAAAGAAAGAAGTAAAAAATGAAGTGGTTAATCCAGAACAGAAACAATTTATGCAAATGCAAGCTTTACTTCAAAATTCTGAAACATTTTTAAAATTAGCTCGACGTTTAGATGCTCAATTGAAGGGAAATAACTTTAGTCTTAAAATTTCTTCAAGTGGTGGGAATGGAGGAAGCAGTGGAGGAAGTGGGATAACTTCTGGGGAATCATCTATATCTGGGAAAGATGGAAAAGAGTCTATCTTAGATAATCTTCCCCGTGCTAAGATCCTTCAAATTTTAGGCTCACCTCGAGTCCCCAAAGAGATTTTCGATCAATTTTCTCCAACAGTTAAATCTTTGATTCAAGAAGATAAGTTAATTCGAGAACATGAATCCCAAACAGGAGATGTCTTGAAAAATGTATCATTGCATTTAGAAGCAGGGCGAACATTTGCTATAGTAGGACCAACAGGTGCTGGAAAAACGACCTTGATAAAATTAATTACCCGATTTTATGATCTGAAGCAAAATAATGGTGAAATTTTGATAGATAATATCAATATTAAGGATTTACGAAAAGAAGACTTAAGGAAAGCAATAGGTATGGTTCCTCAAGATAGTTTTCTTTTTAATGGAACAATCTTGGAAAACTTATATTATGGTCTTCCTGATGATGTTCCTCATGTAGTCGATGATAAAGTCTTAGAAATCACGCGCTTTTTAGGATTGGATAATTTTATCCGTGAAATGCCTGATCAATATAATACACGATTAAATGAGAATGCAAGTAATCTTTCCGTTGGACAGCGTCAATTAATCGCTTTTGCTCGTGTATTAATGGTAGATCCTGAAATATTGATTTTGGATGAAGCTACAAGCTCAGTTGATCCATATACTGAGACTTTGATTCAAGAAGCCCTTGAGAAGGCTAAAAAAGGTCGCACTACTATTATTATTGCACACCGATTATCAACTATTAAAAATGCGGATGAAATTTTTGTTATTGAGCATGGAGAAGTGGTTGAGCATGGAACACATGAAAACTTGATGCAACGGCAAGGAAGTTATGCCAAATTAGTAGAAATGCAGGCTAAAGGTATTTAATTTCCAGACTTTTTTCACCTTGATCTTTTCACTTGATCATATTTAATAATTATCTAAGCTCCGTTCTTCTTCTTTTTTTCTTCTTCTTTTACTTCTTCTTTTAGTTCATATTCTTTTATTCTTATTTTTTTCCAAATCATTTAGGATGTAAAGAAAAATCAAAAAAAAAATTGATTAAAATCCAATTTCAAATGGTTGTGAAATTGCTTTAAATAATACATTTACGACTGCTTCAACGTCAACCACATAATTTTGGGCGAGTGGTGAATGAATATAACGGCAGGGAACTGAAACACATGCTGCTGGAATTCCCTTTTTTAAAGTGTGAAAAGAACCAGCATTTGTTCCTCCAAATGTGGGAAGTTTATATTGGTATGGAATTCCCAGATCTTTTGCAGTATTTTGCAGATATTTAAGAAATTTTAAATTATAGACGGTTCCATGATCAGCAGCGCTAAATGCAGGTCCGTGTAAACAACTGGTTGGATTTTTATCTGGAGATACTCCAGGAACATCTGCGGCTATCGTATTTTCTAAAGCAATTCCAATATCTGGATTTAAACTATTTGCTGCAACCTTAGCGCCTCTTGCACCCACTTCTTCAGCAACTGTAAAAGCAAAACAAATTGTGTTCTCAATCTGATCAACTTCTGTAAGTATTTTTGCAATTTGAAGAAGAACATTACAACCGGTGCGATCATCAAAAGCTCGACCCCGCATTATGCCTAAAGAGGGGAGATATTCAAAATCTGCAGCCAAAACACCAGTAGATCCAATATCAATTCCCATTTTAAGAACATCTTCTTGAGTCTGTGCTCCAATATCGATAAATAAATCCATATAACTTGGGATTTTTTCTCGCTCTGATTGCGAGGTTATATGAGGTGGTGGCATTCCGATAATACCTGTGATTTTTGTTCCTTCATCAGAGAGAATTTCCACTTTACTTCCAGGATATAGACGAGGATCAATTCCTCCAAGTGGAGTAAATCGTAAAAATCCTCGTTTATCAATATAGCGAATCATAAATCCAACTTCATCCATATGTGCATCTAGCATAATCCGTAAACCATCAGCTTTAGAACCCTTTTTTTCAGCTAATACATTACCTAAGGGATCGATCCAAACATTATTTGCAAATTTCTTCATTTCTGTATAAATAAAATCGCGAACTTCGTCTTCCCGACCAGCTACTCCAATTAAACTGGTTAAATTCCTTTGTATGGCTACAATATTTTCTTTAAGAATCGAATTTTTCTCTACCATACCTTTTATAAAATAGAAAATATGTTAAAATTTTGGATCTTCTAAAAGCTTAGATAATTCATCCATATTAGGTAAATCATGGATAATTTGTTTTTCAATATGATTTATCATACGGAATCTTTTTGACCATATAATAAGTTGTCCGAATTCAAAACAGAGATAAATAAAGCATAATAAGGCACTTAATCTAAGCAATGTTTTATAAATAAAAAATATTTTAGGAAATTGGTGAGTTGAAGGAAGATGAATGTAATTTCGATAGATAATAAAGAAATAGATAAGAAGAAATATTGTCATAAATATTAAGATACGAATAAACTGAATTTGATTAATTATATGAAAATGTGTTCTTGTTAAAGAAAATTCCTTGGATCTTCTTGATAATTGATTCCATTTGAAGATAACGATGAATTGAATTACAGCCAAAATACTGATAAGAAAAAGAATGATAAAAATTCCGACAAATCGTAGAAGTTGAATACGTTCGAGTAAATAATTCATTCTTCGAGCTAAACGGTATATTATATATTCAATTAAAATAGTTAAAATTGTAAAAATAGCTCCAATAATTTGTATTATTTGGTTTTTGCGAGTTATACTACTATATTGATTTCGTAATCTTTGGTATTCGGGACTACTCGATGAAGATGGAATATATGTTTTTATTAATGTATCACCCTTTTGTTTTCTTGATTCTTCTGAGATAAAGAATTGTTCTGAATTTTGCTCCAGATCATGGTTTTGCGATATTTTTTTATGAAGATTTGGATACGATTTATCTTCATTATCATCTGGATTTTCTGGGTTATACAATTAAAGTCACCTTTTAATTTTGATTTTTTTTTCACATTTCTAATTCATTGGATAGCTGCATGAACCATGTAAATCTTTGTTCTCCCTTTGGTGTTATATGAACTTTCATACGAACACGTTCTTTACCCCAAGGTTCTTCTACAACATTAATATATCCTGCTGATACTAATTGTTCTATATATTTTTCACCAATTACTGTTTTAATTCCTACGTTTTTGTAGATCTGAGTCTTAACCATGCCTCCCCGCCCTGCTTTAATCAATTCTTCTAGAATAGATTGAATTAACATTACAGCAGATCGATATTTACGCGTGGTCATTCGACATCATTCTATTTTTCTTTAAGAGGTTAAAATATTTGAACTCTGAGGCACCTTTGGTACCCATTGTTAAAGATTAAATCTAAATATTCATTTAAAACGCATTATTCTATCATAAGAAAGGATGCTTCTTATTCTTATACAATACTACATTTTTAGTAGAAGATAATTTATATTATGATGTTTAGCATCTTCCAAAGCTTGTTAATCCATGGGATTCTTTTTTTTTCATAGAATTTAAATAATCGTTTATAATTTGCAATAATTTCATCTTTTTCAGCATGAAAAAAGGTAAAAATTGACCCACCTTGTTTTTTCCACCATGAAGTCATATCATCTAAATTATGATATTTATCTGCAGCAGATAAGCGAATTGCACTAATCGATGCAGTAGTAATTAAGCGATTATAATATCTTTGCTTTCGTTCTTGCCAAGAAAGTGATTTATTAGGTTCACTTACATCTGAAACAATATCTGCAACAACTTTGCCAAACTCTCTACTAATTTCTTCTAATGTCACTTGTGTATCTTCAACTACATCATGTAATATTGCTGCTATGATTAAATTTTTATCGTTGTAATAATCCGCTAATAAAGCTGCGACCGCAATAGGATGTAAAATAAAAGGTTCTCCACCTATTTTTCTCTTTTGACCTCGATGTGCATCAGCTGCGAATTCAATTGCATGATAGTATGTTTTTGTAGATAGAGAATCAAAACGGAATAATTTCATGGATAATGAAATTGTAACAAATATTTAAACAAGATCATTTGAAAAAAAAAGAGAGAAAATCTAAATTGTGGACCATTGGTCCGCAATAATTTATATGTAAAAACTGTGATAAAATTAATAGAACTTATTGTTCTCTTTATTTCTTCATTTTAAACTACATCAATGGAGATTATGATTAATATGAAAAAAAATACAACTATTATTACAAGTCTTTTACTGATGGTTGTCATGCTATCTAGTACTACAATTGCCTGGGCAACTGGAACTTATACCGTGTCTAATGCAATTGGGCATAAATTTACTGAAGAAAGTTGGGCCATCCGCTATGATGTCTTGAGTAAGAAATTAGTAGAAGATCTCACGCCTGGAAATTATTCTGGTGATCTTGATCCATCGATACCAGATCAAGCACCATATAAAGATGCTATATTCTATATTGCATATATGAATTTAGGGCAAGTGCAAACAGTATACATGGCATTCGATAGTTATTCGAATGATAATCGAAACACAACATATTATGGAGTATCACCTTATCAAATAATTCAACAACATTATCGCACTGCAGCAGGAAAACATGTGATTGTTCAAAATGCGTTTACAGGTCTGGTTGCATATAAAGAAAATGGAACTTTAAATGGTGTTCCAGATCGCAACGATAGTTTATACTTTGGAGATAGTATGAATAATCAACTGTACAAATATTATCTCAACCGCTTGTTATTTTTTACCTTAGGATATTTTCCTTTCGATATGAACAAAACTCCGAGTGCTTCTCCGAAAGTATTATCAAAAACTGAAACTGCAGATACATTTGAATATCGATTTGGAATGGACTACAGTGATCTTTTTATTGTTTGGTATCCTGTTGATATTCCAGATGATGTCAATGAAATTTCTAAAGGAGATTCACTATTAGGAAAAGTGGTTGCTTTTTCTGAATTATCATATTTGAATTTTACATATACCCTTTCTGGGGCCTTAATTGAAGACAAGCCTGTAAATATTACATTAACAACAGAATATGATATTGGACCAATTAATGATTTATGGATTGTCAACGATCCCCAAGACAAGACAGAAGCATTGGGAGGCGATTATTATTATCTATTTTCAGTTGGTGAAGCAATTTCACATTATAACTCAAGTGAAAGTATCATTGCCAGATTATCTGGTTCTGAGAATGTTCCGGGTTTCAGCTTAGCTGTTTCAAATTATGCCAGAATCATCAATATTGAAGCCACAGTTGAAGATGCCTATGATACAGAGGTTACTTCTGATAATGGGACAGTAGTTGATGGAGATCAGGCAAATGAAAATGTTACTTCTTTAGATTTAAGATCTGGTGATAAACCTGCCTATAAAATCGATTTTGCAAGTAAACCTGATTATACTTTAAATGGAGAAGCTACTTATGATGCTCCAGTTAAATTGTTTCCATTTGCACGAATTCGAAATCCAATATTCAATAAATTAGATGCTTTTGCATTTGTGTATTTAAATGCAATGACTCGAAGTATGATTCAAGCGCGTATAGAATTGGCAAAAGAGAAATTCTCATTGGAAGATAAACAACTTACAATTGATGTTACTCGTAGAAATGTCTTCTATACAATTTGTTTTCCTGAATGGGGCGGACAATCAATTTATCAAGATCCTACTTTTACAGCTTATGCTGATCCGGGAGATTTAAGCTCTGCAGCTGGAATATTAAGTAGAATTAATGGATTTGGATTAGGTGTATTTGTCCTTGCTGGATTAGGTGCTATAGCACTGATATCGAAAAAAACTAAACAAAATAGATAAAAATCACGTTCTAATGTGCGAATAAGTTTAAATTCAAATTTTTTTTTTTGTTTTTTTTTGACTTTTTCTTATTCATTTTAAGATTCGAATTTTTTTTTTTTAATTCACTGAAATAAGCAAAACTTGAATAAATTTTATTTCTAAGAAAAAAAAAGACGCAGTAATGGCTTATTTTTCTTCAAATTCTGCTAATGGTAACTATTTTTGATCGATTTTTAATTTCAAATCATATTATAAATTAATCAAATTGGAGATTTTATTAAATTGGTGATTTTAATTCTTCTTTTTTTATTATTCCAAAGTAATATAAGGATCATTTTTGCATTATATTATAAGGGGAAACTGACCTTCATTAATGGGGGATAGTATGGCAGATTCAAATCTTAAAATTGCACTTGTTGGGTTGGAAAATGCAGGAAAAACATCCATTATTCGAACTTTGAATCGCACTTATAATATTAATGGAAAAATTGCACCAACTAAGAGTGTTGAGAGAACAACTTTTACTTTATTTTCTCAAGAAGGTAGTATTTGGGACTATGCAGGACAGCTTGAGTATCGTCAAAGTTATCTACAAAATCCCGAACGCTATCTATCCGAAATTCAATTTCTCTTTTTCGTAATAGATATACAAGACTCATCACGATTTTCCAAAGCTTTTGAGTATTTCGAACAAATGTATAACTATATTCACCGAGAAAATCCAAAAGTTATTGTGGCAATTTTGTTTCATAAAGCTGATCCCAAATTATATGAAAATAGCCAAATTCCCCAAAATATTGAGGAATTATCCTTAAGATTTCAACACATTGTTGAAAATAACGAAATAAGTTTCTATCATACTTCAATTTTCGATCCTATTTCACTTCTTAATTCTATGTCTTTACCGATTTTAGGATCACAACCAGTTTATAATATTATTTCAATGATCTTAGCAGAATTTGCAATGGATCATTCTATTGAATATATCTCAGTATTGGTAAATGAATTGCTTGAATTGGGTTCGTTTCGTTTAAAAACACCTAAAGAAAGTTTTATCCAAGCATCACTTAATTTTTATCATCAAATTTCTAACAAAAATTCGAAATTTAAACCTGGAGAATATGAACTTAAAGGTTACAAATTTGTGATTATAAATCGAAATGTTTTGGATTATAATTATTGCTTGAATTATGCCCATCCCACTACTGAAGATGCTAAACCACCTTCAAAAGAAGAACTTCGACAACTTTTTGGAATAATCAATGAGAAAATCGAAGAATATAATCCAACCTTAATTTAAACTTTTTTTTTTACTCAATTATTCTATTAATAAGTCCTATGATTAAGGATTCCATTATAAATATGAAAAATTAAAGCAAAACTTTTTTTTGATGCTTCTTTTTCTTTTTTGTATTTAATCAATCATGGCCTCTAACAGTCAGGGTGGTCTCTGACGCTGGACTTCAAATCCAGATTACCTTCATAGGGTGGGGAGTTCGATTCTCCTTAGAGGCCGTTACTTTTGTATATACATTTGTATATACAACTTTCCTGGAAAATGTACTTACATTTTTTTGTGCTACACTTTTTTAAATCGGAATAGAATTAGTGTGTTTTTGAAATTTCTCACAAAATCTTTCCTTTTCTATGAATATTTGTTAATTTCATATTTTTTTAGAGAAAAAATCAGATTTTTCAAATATATTTATTTTTTTCATTCTAAAATTGAAGATTGAAAAAATATACATTTTTGGAGATTTTTCACTTTCGAAAAAAGTGAAAAATTAGTGAAAAATTTACTTGATTTTTCGAAAAATCAAGTCGCTAAAAAAGTGAAAAATTACCACAGAATTAAGAGAGTTTAGCCCAAGTTCCCTAAAATGAAATTTTTCACTTTTTCTCTAATTTTTCACTTTTTCTCTAATTTTTCACTTTTATTTGTTACTTCGATTTTTCATAAATTTTGTCAAATTTAAATCGCTTTCAAAAAGTGAAAAATTACCACAGAATCAAGATTAAAAATCAATTCCCTAAAAAAGTGAAAAATTACCACAGAATTAAGGAAAAAATTTTACTTTATAAAGCGCGCTTCAGGATAAGGAAAAAATTTATCATATAATTCTCGCAAATCTTCTGGGTATTCCGGATCTTTCAAGCTGTCAACATAATGTTTGACGTTTACATCACTTACATGCTGATTCAAAAGCATTTTTCGCAAATCTGGATCAATCAACCCCATTTTTAATCGCTCTACATTCAGAGTTTCCCTGAACTGATGAAGATGATAATCATTGTATGGATATTTTTTTAGTTGTCTGCGCAAATTTTGACTCGTAATATTAAAGAGATCTTCACTTTCCTGTCTTTCTAAAATGAATGCTTCTAAATCATTTCTGAAAAACTCCGGGAAAAAATACCTTACTTCTCCTGTCCGATTTGTTTTAGTTCTTTTTCCGATAGTTTTTATCATCCGATTTTTAAGATCAATATTCTGAACTTTTATATTCAGCAAGCCAATTGGTCTCATGCCTGTAAAGGCTAAAATTGCAAATGCAATATAATCCCGAAAATTGCGCGCGAAAAAAAATTTTAATATCTTTAGTACATCTTGCTTTGACATCTTATTTTCAGGCATTTTATTCTGGATATCAGTGAATTGAAAATAAGAGTTTGAAAAAATTATTGAATAATTGTATTTAATTGCTTCATTGCGCGCTATTTTCGGCGTGAGTACATAATTAAAGAAAGATTTTAACGATGTTCTATATTTTAGTTTCGTTCTTATTTTGAGAGAGGGATTTGTTTTTTTTTCAAGATGAATGAAGAAATCTCGAAATTGTTCAGGCGAAACTTCAAAAATTGATTTTACACCTGGATAATTTTGCATAATAAAATTGTTAAAATAATTGAGATGCTGAAGATGATGTCGTTTAATACTATCGGAATTTCGTGATTCTATATATTTTTCAATCAATTTTTTGTCAGACTTGCATAGATATACTTCTGGTGTCTTCGGGAATCTTCTTCCTTTTCTTTTTCGTATCATTTTTTTCTCTCCCAAATAATTAATTGTTCATAAGGATTCCATTTTGTGACCCTTATAAATTTCAAATCTTCTTCTTCTAAGTTGATACTTAATCGGTTTTGGTTATAGATAGAAATTGTTAGCCAAAAATAACTTGGTCCTTTTTCTAATTTTATTGTTTGGATTTTACAAAAGCGAGGATCAGCATTAATGAATGATCCATTCAATAAAAAGAACTGAACACACGTTTTTCGTTCATCTGCCTCATGGTAACTATAAAAAAATGAATGTTTCAAATTCATTTGCCTTTTGTACTCTTCAAATGTAGCAATTTTCATCAAATCTTTTACTTTTGCTATTTTTCTCACCCTTTTCCAATTTTCTGATAATTTTAGTAAAATATTTTGCATCTTTTGAATAATCTCGTATCCCTCGATAAGGTATTAGTGAAACAATTTCAAAATAATTCAATATGTGATTTGCCTTTGCTAAGAGAATATAATGGTGTTTCCCCCCAAAATAATAAATTCTTTTACGAACAGGGTTAACTTCTTTTAATTTAGCTAAAAAAATATTCAAACGTCTTACTAATTGCCATTCATCTCTTTTATTCAATTGACCAGGAGGATAATCATAAGCAGGACAACAATCTTCTAATTCATATGGAATAATTGTTTGAGGTTCGGATATAATAATTTTACAAAAAGCTGGATTCCGTGTGATTGCACTCATATAGCAGTGGCTTCGGGATCGTGAAATCGGTTTGACTTTTGCACATGGAAGAAAAACAATTGGCTTTTTTGTTTTATAATTGAATTGTTCTAATACTTTCACATAAAATTCCTGATTCTCCCGCGAATAAAAATCAGCATTGTTCTCAAAATCTCTTCCCCATTCACGATGTAATTCGGAGATTCCAGCCAATTGATAGTGTTGAGCTATAAAATCCATTAAATTCTTCATTTTAATCTCTCTTTTTATGGTAAGGGCGCTCCATCAGGAAAATTTAGCAAAATAGGATAACAAGGAGATTTTTTCCATCGTTGTAAACAATTTTCGTTTATAGTATTGTGTAGAAGAATACGATTAAAATAGCGTGATTGGAAATTACAATATGGACATCCGAATAAATAAGGAATTCCATCTTGTTTTCGTTTTTTCTTCTCTTCTTTTAAGCTTTCTCTTAATTCTTGAATCGCTTCTTTCATTATTTGTCTTTCGAGCCATTTATAGTTGTCTTCACTCATAACCCTCACTTTTACATGATTCTTTCGTTATTGTGTTAGATACCACCGCATTTGTTGGTCTTGGTCAACAACACCAGCTTCTTTCATATTTGCCAAGACTGCCAATACTGTTTTTGGCGATTCTTGACAGTATTTTGATAATATATTCAAAAAAAGCGAACGCCCTGTGAGATGTAATTTGATTTTTTCTTCCAGGGTTGGATTTGATTCTTGTTGCATATGAGCAATCTGAGATAAGATTATCTCTCTATCGAAATTGTATGTGTTTTTAACATCTTTTATCAATTCACGCAATTCAAAGAGTTGCTGAGAAAGAATTGAATCTTCTTTCCTAATTTCACTGATTCGTGTAAAATATTTTATTGATTCTCTAATTAACTGGGCAATACTGATATTTCGCTCTAATGCTATCTTTTCCCAAGTTTGCTTTTCAGTATCCGATAATCGAATCGAAAAGATTTTTTTTCGGGTATTTTTTTTGAGTGCCATCTCATAATTCCTTTGTTTTATATTTCCAATTTTAATTGTTTCAGTAAATTCCTAACTTTTTCTTGTTTCTGAATAATTTCTGCTTCAATCTCTTGATATTTCTTGAAAAGATAATCCAAATCTATTTTTGCAATTTTATTTTCTTGTTCGGTTTTTTTATGTATCGATAGAATTTTATACAACCTCCTTATGAATAGATATCAGATTTTGAAAAATTGGTAAATTTTTGCTCAGAATGCACTTGGTTCATTTGAGAACTGAGCAAATTCTTAGTCTGATTAACTAATTCTGTTATCTGAGCTGTAAAGCCCATAAAAGCTTTGGTTAAATTTTCCATTCCTTTCGCCATTTGACTAATATTTTCATTCATATTTTTTATTTGGATAGGAACTTCAAAGATCGATTGTGCTTTTTCTACATCTGCTTCTAATTCACCAGTCTTTAGTTTAGGTGAATCATCTGCATGCATTATCTCATTATCATTCCCATCTTTTATTTGAACTAATTCTTTTTTTCCCATATTGTCAAGTTCTGTTCCAGTTTTAAAAACACAGTGCCATTTTCCATGTTTTTTCGTGTTTGCAATATCCATCTTGACCTTATTTGTGAGAAAATGATATGGAATGTTTGATTTGAAATCTTCCACAAATTTTGTTAAATCTCGGATTTTTTCTTTTGGAAATCGATATCGCCAAAACACATTTCTCGTTGTAATTTCGATTGTCCAGTCTTTAAGAAAATTCTTGTAAATATATTTATTCGAATTTTTCCACTTTTTTACTTTGTATGCGTCTGCGACTTTTTTAGGATCAACAGGTTGAAGAAGGGGTGTTTTATAACAAATCCAATGCACGTTTTCCGCAATAATTGGCCAAGATCCTCTTTTTTCCTTTTTTTTTGGTTCAGAAGAATTTGATTTCGTAGTTACTTGTGGTGAAACTGATACAACTTGTTTTATTTGTTCATTGGCTTTTATCTGAGATTCATAAAATGTTAGAAAATCATAATTATACATCAAATCTTTGCGAACACGGTAGAAGCGAGGATATCTGTTGTAAGATTCAATAATACCTAATTTTTCTAATTTCTTTGTAATTCTAAACACTTTGGAGGGAGAAATTGCGTTAATTTTTGCAATATTTTGTTGCTGCAATCCTGCATTTAGATGTCGTGTTATATTTTTAACAAGATTCAAATCATATCTTGAAAACTCTGATTTAAGATCTTGTAAGTTGAATTTTTTTGAAACAATTGAAGATTTTGAAAGAATTTTTGTTCTTTTTTCAATATTTTCGCCTTTCTCGACAGTTTGCTCATGAGAAATCATTAGCGAATTAGGGACTATTTTACATAAATCCTTATACGAAAGACAGATCGCATATTCATTTGTCTTTGGAATGAATTGAATTTCCCGACGCTCTCGCATGAGACGAAGTGTACCAGGCAATGCTTGTTTGAATTCAATTCCTAATTTTTGCAAAATTTCGTGATATGCAATTTTTTGCGCGCGAGTATCGAAATAAAGTTTTAAGATCATTTCGCGCGTTGTTTTTTTGTCTTTCTTTTGCAAAGAATCACCTAATCTGCTGCTGAAAATTCATTGATCATTACATCTCCAGAAAATTTTGTTGCAATCAAAAATCTTGACTGTTTTTTCACTATAACTGAATTTTCAAGCAATTCTGCCAAAAACAACCCTATCTCTTCTTTTGTGAAATTCTTATTATATGTTATTTTAATATAATCACAAATATCATCGAGATTCAAGCCAGATCTGTTGATTTGTAAAACTTGTTTTATATATTCCGTTGCGTTTCCTTTAGTTTTCTTTTGGAACTTTGTATTTATTGTTTTATTCACTTCTTTTTTTGGATTTTTCATCAACTGTTGCTTTGCTAATTCTGAGTTTATTCTGTTCATTTTTCATCTCACATAAATTAATTCATTCAAAATTGTTTGTGTGGTTTGATTGTAAGGTGTTTCATAATATCTGAATAGTTCTTTACATGGTTTTGAAAAAATGCGATAATTCCTTCTTGCAAAATCAACATAATCTTGTTCTATATCAACACCATGGTATGAGATGTTCAATTTTTTCTCTTGATTGAGAAAATAAACTGCTTTAGCAATTGAACCAGTTCCCATAGCGGGATCATAAATTAACCCACCAGGTGGGCAACAGTGTTCAATAAAGGGAACCCATAGCTCCCATGGAGTTTGATTAATGTGGCATATTTTACGAACCCCTTTCGTTCCGGAATTATAATTTGGGATTGATATAATTGATGGAAAAGCAATCCCTTGACTTTCTCCATGCCATTTTCGCTTTGCGCTTTCTTTTGTTTTTTGCCACCAATATAATTTTTGCGCTTTATTATTCACATAAACTTCTATAAGTTCATGTTGTTTTCGGAATTTTCGCCCTAAACCAATTCGACACTTATCCCAGATGATTGAATAACTCCATTCAAGGACATTTTGAGATTTATAAAACTCTCGCGCGCTGTAATCATCAAATTTGATAATAAAATATGTCGATTTTGTCGAAATATCATGTTTTTTAAGTCTAAAAAACAAATTTGATAAGAATTTTTCCCATTTTTCACCCATAGGTGTCTCAATTGGTTCTAATTGGTTTTTATTTTGCTTCCGAATCTGCTTGTATTTTGTGATTTTAGGCTTGAAAGGAGGATCAAAAAGAACCAAATCGACATTATTCGTGGGAAAATTCTCTTGTTTAGAACCATCTCCTGCAATAAAAGTATATTTAGGCGAGTTCAACGCAAGTTCTACCTCCTTCAACAATTTTTATTTTCAACTTATTTGCTTTGATAAGAGCCGCACATTCTTTTTTCATTTCTTGCGGAATATCATGAACAAACATTATCTTCTTTCTTTTGATAATATTTAGCAAAGATTGTTCTATTTTCATATCTTTAAGGAAATATTTTCGTTCATCTTCAATTTCCGTTGAAGCAGGATGAAAAGTTTTTCTGGGTCGTACACGAATCCGACGCTCTGTTTTTTCTGCCATATTGTAATAATAAAAATTCCCAATATCCAACGATTTGATCTCTTTTCGAAAGATTCCGGGTTTTTTCTCTACTGGGAGCATTTTTTGAACCCCGTCTAAATCATCTTTGTAAGTTAATTGCCCGATAAACAAATGAACAATATTTGCATAGGTATAACGATCTAAATCAGGAGATTGTGAAATTGCTGTAAGCATGCAGCCACAATTTCGACCTTCTTTAATATATTTTTTTAAAATCCGATTTCCAGGAAGAAAGTTGTGGGCTTCATCTATCATTAGCATCACAGGAGGAATATAATCATATGGTTTTTCGATCAGTTTTCCATCAATTTTGGCTTGGGTTACTTTTCGATTCATCCGTTTTCTGATTTTTAAAAGTCGTTCCGCGAGAAAATTTACAATTGTTTTCGCAGTATAAGTATCTGACATTGAGACATCTAACACTGAAACTTTCTTTGCTTGGATTAAATCTGAAACTTGAATTCCGTCCTTTGTTATTAAATTTAATTCTTGCATGATGTCGAGTTTACAATTAAGTGCTTCGACAGTTTGAGACTTATAGTGCCAATCCTCAAAATCCCTTTGAACAATCGAAGTTAAATTTTGAAGATCAAACTCATTATTATATTCTTTTTTTGCTTGAGCAGCAGCTTTGCGGAATAGGGAAGTTTGTGGTTCAACACCATCTAATCCAAAAACATGTGCAAAAATTTCAGCACTTAATTGATTAGCTTGTAAAGAAAAAGTATGATCATACATTTCAGATTCAAATGAGTCTCTGTCACCTTCAGGAATCCAGATCTCTACATTTTTCATGATTTCGGGTTTTATTTGATTAAGAGGCATTGTTTGATTCCACAAGTGAATTGGTGTGGTTTCTCCACGAATTCTCAAAGTAGAGAAGATACCCATTGGATCAACAATTAAAATTGAATAATTTTGCATTGCACGAATCAATTCTTCAGCAAGTACACCTGCAACATATGATTTTCCAGAACCCGATTTTGCGATAATGAGGTAATGTTCTTTCTTCGAAAAATCAATCAGCAAAGGTTTATGAGGAATAAAACGATATGTTTTTTGCGTTCCAGAATAAATTTCTTGAAATTCCGCGCCTATTATCCCATAGCCGTATGTACTCATTGAATTCCCCCATATTGTAGTAATTCTTCAAATGTTTCTTGAAGAAGATATTTGAATTTTTGTGGTGCGCGAAAATCTTTAAAAAATTTCGAAGGATCAACTGGATCATCAAATTGAAATACATCTCCAATTTCATAACAATAACCCCATATTTTTCCGGAGAAATATTTATCAAAGTCTTCTTTGGATATTCCAGCAACTTTTTCATATCGCACCCATAACTTCTCAGGTGAATCTCTTCCAAACCCTCTGATTTTGAAAAATCCGATAATTTGCTTTATTGGATTTGAAGCATAAATTACAACAGTATCAACATCAGCACTCCATCCAATTCTTCGGAATTCTACCTTTTTTTCACCCAACATGATTTTTCTAACATATTCCGGCTTTATTGAGATTAATACTATATTTTTTTTCCGTGTGCCTGCTACAATCACTTTTCAACCCTCCAATTCCATTTGGCTAAGTAAAAGTTCAAATCCTCAATATAGCGTTTTAATAGCGAACGATGACATAATTTATCATTCACTTCGCAGCAAACGAGAAAAATTTGAGTTGTAGCGGATAGATCACGCAATAATCTTAACTCATTCACTGCATTACGATTGGTAAAAATCTCTTTTTCAAATAAAATAGCAAATTTCCTAAAATCGATCATGCCGGATTTTGCCTTTTTCAAAAGTTTTGGACTCGGGCTTAAAGTGGCTTGATTATATTCCGGCTCGAACGGAAAACGCATTACAATCCGAAACAGCGCGTTTGGATACTTTTCTTTATATTTTTTTAAGATTGCATAATAACAATTAGTATATATTCCTGCTTTTGCTGGCTTGGATGTAATCTTTGCAAAATTATCTAATGTCATCATAATCATTCCTTTTTAACAAAATCATAAATTTCAGCTAACATATTGAGTGCATCGATGATTTTCATTGCTTGAAAATTGGCATTACGATTTTTTGCCATATTCTCTTTTTCTAAAAGATCTCCAATTTTCCGATAGCGATTTATTTTTGTTGTTTTCGATTTTTCAATCAAACTTGCAACTAAATCATCGATTGTGATAGTCTTTGCTTTTCTTTTTGGAGGGTTTTTCCTTTTTTGAGATATTTGTGATTTTTGAGGTGGTTTTAAAGTTTTTTTTGGTGGTTTTTGAGTTTTTCTCCAAGTGTCTATATCAATATCATCCAGCGCGCTCATTGAGATTTCACCTTCTGCAACAATTCTTTAAGATAGAGATTATCTGCTTCCGTCAATTCGATATTTCCAGCATTTTTTTGGAAGAGTTGAAAAAAATAGACACATCCGGTCTTATATTCCGAAACGAGATTTACAAGCGCTTGCTTTTCTGTGTTCCAATTCTCTAATGTCTTAGCATGTGTTTGATAAAATTCGATGGCGGTATTGACATACTTTGATTTGTTAGTTTCAGGTATTTTTTCAACAAGTTCATTTCGAATTCGAACCGAAATATGTGTTGTATTTTTTGTTTTTCTTGCGCTTGTAGACATCGTTGCTTTACTCCTAATCGAGTGATTCGAATTTATCTTCAAGTTTAACTATGCAACCACACATGCGACAGAGAAAAACAGTTGTGATCTCGTTGCTTTTTACATCGCATTTTAATATCTCTATATCAGGAAAATTTGCATCGCCTTCAGTTGTCAATCCCGGATGTGCATTACAATTTGGGCATATGATTCTTTTTTGACTTATATATTCATCAATCATTGTAATTTCCCTCGGACCAATCGATAGGTTTTATATTCGGTGCCCCCATTACCTGTAGTAATCGGAACTTGTACGAACATGTTTTCATCGATTTTTTCTTGTTTTTTTTGCGATTGTATTCGCCCAGATTGATACTTTTGAAATGCTTTTGCCGTTGATAATTCATTGATTAAGAATTCACGCACTGCGACTCGAATCAATTCGGATCGAGATGGGTATAATCCTTCTTGCCCTGTCAGTTTATCAATCGCAGTGAGGTAAGAAACTGGAACATTCACAGTAATAATTCTCATTTCGATACCTCCATTAACGCATAAGTTTGCGCTTCTTTGACCAATAAGTTTTTTATGGCAAGTCGTATTCCTTCTGAACGCGAAGCAGTAATACCCATATCCCGCAATTTCTCAAGATTCGCAACATATATTGCAGGAAGGGCGATTGTAATGTTTTTCATTCGCTTTTTTTCAAAGTTCATTTTTTTCTTTTCACCTTTCATCTTACAAAAAACTGCGTGTAAATATATGCAGGATCCGGTTGATCTACAATCGCATCTTTAAGCAAACGCCGTTTAATTTGCTTTATTTTGCACGATTTGCATAAGAGAAAAGTTTTTACTTCAAGGCCAATTCTTTTTTTCTCTATGTGATATTCCCCAACCAGGATTTTTCCACATTTTTCGCATGTAAATACTGTTGTATTCATTCTTTCAACACTTGCACTATTCGTTTGAATTCATTCATGCTCATGAGATCATTTCCGAAAAATCCTTGCCTATATCGATTTCGATTTACTATGTTTAACACATTCTGCGGTATAGATCGTTCTTCTGGAGTTAATTCAGCACATGCACATTGAATTTCACGTAATTCACTCCTATAGAGCATAAGCCAAATTATTTGTTTGATCTTCTTGAATACTTTCAATTTTTTGACTTCCTTCACGACAGTTTGGATATAATGATAAAAAAGTGCCCCCCCGCCGGGACTTCCCGAAATGAAGGATTCATGTGATTGTTATGAGGAGAGCGGGGTTTGAGCCTTTCTTATTAAAAAAAAATAAAATTTCTTATTTTCCTATTGACCACTTTGTATCGCTTGATGCAAATATTTCACCAGAAATTTAACAGCCAACTGGGCTTCTTTTTCTAATCTACACAAATATGGAACGTAATCTTTACACCAA
The DNA here is from genome assembly GCF_054039255.1 of Candidatus Harpocratesius sp. NCBI lineage: Archaea > Promethearchaeati > Promethearchaeota > Promethearchaeia > Promethearchaeales > Promethearchaeaceae > Candidatus Harpocratesius > Candidatus Harpocratesius sp. The sequence continues at coordinate 35 of NZ_JBPLBG010000037.1, read as the reverse complement.
CGTCTTTTATTTTTCAACCGTAATTCACCATATTT
>NZ_JBPLBG010000036.1:0-2441 GCF_054039255.1 Candidatus Harpocratesius sp. | reverse complement strand
GTGCCGGGGTGGCGGAATTGGTAGACGCGTGCGACTCAAAATCGCATTCCGCAAGGAGTGAGGGTTCGATTCCCTCCCTCGGCACCAGAATAAAATAGGGAATTGAACCCTTTAAGGGTTCGCTTGTTTCTCCAAGAGCAATGAATAAAATGAGTTAGCGATTGGGAAGAAACACTCAGCGTTTTCCATTTTAATGGAAATAAGGTGTTTCCCTCCCTCGGCACCATTTTTTGTGATATTAATTGAAAATATTTTTATTTTCTTTATTGTTTTTATGATGCAATTACCGATAGTTATTTATCAAGATGAAGACGGAGTATTTATTGGTGAAATACCAACATTAAAAGGTGTCCACAGTTATGGACATAATTTATTGGAACTTAGAAAAAATTTAACTGAAGCGATTGAGCTTTATTTTGAAGAAGAAAAAGATGAATTTATTCCTCAAGATTATCTTTTTCAAACAATAGATTTACCAAAAAATGCCAAAATTAAAAGTCGTTTCCGACAAAAAACTGTTGAAATGGCTTAAATCTTTAGGATTTAAAGAAACTCGACAAAAAGGAAGTCATTTACAAATTAGAAAAAAAGATCTTCGAACGACTGTTCCCGTGCATAAATGTGATTTACCTCATGGAACAATTAGGAAAATTTTAAAAGATTTAGAAATTTCTGTTAAATTTTATGAAAAGAATATTTAAATTTTACTTTATTCTTCTTTTCTGCAAAAATTTAGATGAAATAAAATTTTAACCCCTAAAATAAAATGGCAATAGTAAAAGATCCGCTTTCGATGATGAAAAAAGCAATGAACTCTGATTATGCAATTGGTGCTTTTAATGTGAATAATATGGAAATTACACAAGCAATTGTAGAGGCTCATGCTGTAAAAAATGCACCTTTGATTTTGCAACTTTCGTCAGGAGCAAGAAAATATGCTAATACAAAAATGTTGGTTGATATAATTAAATCAATGGAAGCTCAATATCCTGATCTTCCGATAATTATTCATCAAGATCATGGAGCAAGTTTAGATGTCTGCTCATCTGCTATTGATGCAGGATTTAATTCAGTTATGATTGATGCTTCAGCGGAAGAATTTGAAGAAAACATACGAATTACAAAAGAAGTTGTTGATTTTGCACATGCAAAAAATGTAATAGTTGAAGCAGAACTTGGACAACTTGGAGGAATAGAAGAACATGTTTCTGTTGATGAAAAAGATGCACATCTAACAGATCCAGATGAAGCCGTTGAGTTTATAGCGCGTACAGGAGCAGATACCTTAGCTTGTGCAATTGGGACATCTCATGGTGCATTTAAATTTTCATCAGATGGGAAAGTTGATGTTGATTTGGTACAAAAATTAACAAAAGTTTTACCAAATACACCACTTGTAATGCATGGTAGTTCTAGTGTGCCACAAGAATATGTAAAAATTGTAAATAAATATGGTGGAGATTTAGCTGGAGCTAGAGGAGTAGATGAATCTACTATCTCAGAAGCTGTGAAATATGGTGTAGCAAAAGTTAATATTGATACAGATTTACGACTTGTAATGACAGCGATGATTAGAAAAGTTTTCATGGAAGATCCAAAAGCATTTGATCCACGAAAATATCTAGGACCTGCTCGTGATGAAATTCAAAAAATGGTAGAACACAAAATTGATGTTCTTGGTTCTGCAAATAGAATTTAATAAAAACTTTATTAATAAAATAAAAATAAAAATATGAAAAAATTATTATCTATTATCTTTCTTTTTGGAATTTTAAGTATTTCAAGAATTCATGCAGAATCTTCTATTTTAGAAGTTGAATATTTAGATGTTCCAAACTATCCACAAGAAAATCAGGAAATCAATCCAATTGTTTTGAGTAAATTTAAAATAAAAAATATTAGCTCAGAAATTATTACAATTAATTCAATAAAATTTGTAAACAAAGGTAATGTTAGTTTGAATAAAGTTTCAAATATTATTTTAATTTCAGATGGAAATCCGATTGAATTAGAAGCTAACCTTGAGAATGTTTATAAATCAACGCAGACATTTGATCTCAAAGCAGGAGAAACGAAAAATTTTGAAGTTAAAGCTTCTGTAAATGGAGTAAACTCTGGAGAATTTTTTAAAATAGAAATTAAGTTTAATCAAGATCTTTTAATAAAAATTAAAAATGAACCTACCATAATAGCACCAAAAAAATCACAATTAAGAATTATCGGAGATGAAATGGGTGACTATAATATTATGGAAGGACAAAAGAATTTACCATTATTAGCATTTCATATTCAATCTGATGAATTGACTTTAATACCAACTTTAAAGATTATTTTAGATGATAATTCTAATGTTGATATAGCTAACTTAAGGAAAACTTTTGTGAATTTTAAATTATTTGATAATGAACGACAAATATTTGTTCATCCTACTACTAATATTA
>NZ_JBPLBG010000035.1:0-107854 GCF_054039255.1 Candidatus Harpocratesius sp. | reverse complement strand
GAATTTGAGAGATTCGATTATTATCAAGAAGAAGTTCTTCTAAGTTGCTAAGATTTCCAATGTTTTTCGGTAAAGATTGAAGTCGATTATTATTTACATCCAATATTTTTAGAGCACTGAGATTTTCTATTGATTTAGGTAAAAATGAGAGTTTATTATCATTGGCATACAACGTTTCTAATTTGTTTAATTCACCTATATCAGATGGAAAATTCAACAAACCATTTTCTTCTAAATACATCTCGCGAAGATGAGTGAAATTCCTAAATGGAATAGAGATATATTTAATTTTATTACAACTTAACCTTAAGATATATAATTTTTTAAGAGAAGAAAAAGTATCTGGTAAATTTTCGATTTTATTATCTGATAAATCGAGAAATTTTAAATTTTGAAGATTACCAAAAGATTCTGGCAAATTTGTAAGCTTATTTTTCTTCATTTTTAGTGTTTCTAATGCTTCTAACTTTCCAAAATTCTCTGGTAACTCTTGAATATGATTTTCAGAAGCATCTAAGTACTGTAAAGTTGAGATATTGGAAAGTGAAGATGGCAATTCTTGCAGTTCATTATGTTGAACAATTAAAGCAACTAAATTATTTAGCTGTCCGATTATTTCAGGCAAATTCTTGATACTTTTCCCGTATAAACCAATTCCTTTAATTTTTCCATCTTGAATTTTTATCCCGAATGAAGAATAGCGAAAATTATCAATTACAGGAAGTGACTCACCTATCAATTCTCTAAACGCAGCTAGAACTTCTAATTCGTGTTTTGGGAGCTGAATTTTATTCTTTTCAAAATATTCATTATTCATCAGATGAAATTTCTCCTTCCAATTAACTTAATTATAATTTGGAGAGAAGAATTATAAAATTTCACACCTATGATAATATGGAGGAAAGGGTTTGACAACTATTGGTCAATCTACAAAATCTGAGGCAGAACGAATACCAATTGCAGAAATGTCTGGAGTGTATAAAATTTTCAAACAAAAGAAAATTGAAGTAATGGCACTTAGAGGAATCGATTTAAAAATCTATCCTGGAGAACTTATTGTAATAATGGGACCCAGTGGTTCTGGAAAGACTACCCTCTTGAATTGTCTTTGCGGGATTGAACGTCCTAATGCAGGTTCTGTAAAAATTAAAGGTATGGAAATCACAAAATTAAGGGATGAAGGTATTCAAAAATTACTACAAGAAGAAATTGGTATTGTTTTCCAATCTTTTAATCTTATACCTAGTTTAACAGCTGCAGGAAATGTAGAATTACCTATGGTCGTTTTAGGAAAGTTATCAAAATCAGAACGCCGCACCAGAGTTGGAGAATTGCTTAAAAAAGTAGGATTAGAAAATCGCCAACATCATCGACCAAGCACCTTATCTGGAGGAGAAAAGCAGCGACTTTCAATTGCAATGGCCTTCGCTAACGATCCATCCATTATAATTGCAGATGAGCCTACAGCCAATGTCGATTCAGTTTCAGCTGAAAATATCATGCGAGTTTTTCAAGAATTTATGGCATCAAATCCAAATAAAGCACTCCTAATAGTAACTCATGACCCCGCTCTTAGAAAAATTGCAGATTATACTTTGGTAATTAGAGATGGCCAATTTGTTCGTAGAATTGAAAAAACTACAAGTTTATCAAGTGAATCAGAATATGAAAATGCATTAATTGGAACATCAAATGTTACGGATCTTTCTAAATCCCGTAGCTCATCAATGGTATCAAATATTATTCAAAAAGCAAATTTTCCCTACTTTACTGATATTTCATTATGCCCAAATTGCCATAGTACAAATATTGTTAAAAAACTTGATTTTCAAAATAGTTTTTGCCAAATTTTAGAGAATAAACTTATCCAACGTTCGGCACTATTTTGTCGTGAATGCAATGAATTATCTTTTATTACAGTTATTGGTGGAGATCTGGATAAATTAAAAATAAAAAGAGAAATGCTAGAATAAAATTTGATATTTTTTTTCCTTAATATAATAAAAAAGATGTTAAAAATAAATATAAAATAAATTTTTTTTCGGTATTATAGAATACTATAAAGAATTTTTATATATGCTTCAATTTCTTGTTGAGAAATTGGAGATTCTGTTTGTTCACGCATAATTATCAAATAAATCCAACCACTTGTTTTTTCCAAAGGAAAGCGAGCAATAAAAAATTGCTTTTCAGCTCGATTTACTAACATTTCTCTCGATTCACCTGAATTTTTATCTAAAGAATCAAGAAGAGTAAGAAAATATGGTGTTGAATTTTGAATAATACGTTTAGAAGTTTCATCTTTAAAGTACTTAGCGATTAATAAAGAATTTTGATCTAAAACAATTGATGCATCAGAATTCACTTTATTGCTAAATTGCCCAATAGTTTCATCTAACAAATGTGAAAGTGGATAAAGTTGAAGCAAAATCTGAGAAAAAGAAGACATAATTGTCCAAAGTTCATAAATCGTTGTTTCAAAGAAAGTAACATTGAATTCTTCATTTACAATTTTCTTAATCCGTTCTTGCAAATCAATAAGCTTACCCTTTATGTGAACACTATTCAACTTTAAATATTCAGGATCTGCTTTATGAAAGAAAACGTAGATAAGAGGATTGATTTGCAATTTTTTAAATTGAATAATCACATCTTTAAAATACGAAAGTGCTTCGTCATATCGTTTTGAATCTTGTATGTCAATTGTATATATGCAAACTGATGTATGATCAAAGAATTTTGTTGGTTCTTTCAAGTAGGCAATTCTATAAAGTTCCTGTCCTCCAAGATCCCACTCAGAGATCTGTTTTCCTAAATATTTAAATATTTGCCGTTGCGCTTGTCGAGTGGGTTTAAGAAGTGCAATCTGTGAGATTTCTCTTTTTAATGAATAAATTATCGATGTTTTTCCTGAATTATCAAGTCCTGTGAAAAGGATTTTATCTTCAGTTTCTCTTTTTTCTTCCAAAGCAGATTTTTCTTTTAACATCGCTTCTAAAGGCGGAATTTGAGATGTATCTATTGAATCTTCTTTTGTCAAAATTATCCCTTTAATTTATTTAATGGTAATAAGTTACATTTTTTCCTATTAAAACTTAACTTCAGATAATTTTTCTGTTTATGTATGTTCAATAAGAAATTGTCATTATTAAGTCTAACAAAAAAAAACAAAAAAAATTTACAGAAAGTAAAAATCTAAAATCGTTTTCTCTTCTTTATTATTAAAATAACAGCTCCTGCTACTATCACTGCTGCGCCTCCTCCAATACTTGCAGGTAATACCCATTTAGGTAATGGGGCTTTATAATCTGGGGTGTAAATTGGAGAATGAAGAACAGTTAAATTATAGTGAGAAAGACGGAATCTGTAAGAAATAACTTCAGATGCAGGATCAGTAAATTGGATGTATATTTTGAAAGTTTTTGGCGCAATTCCTAGCTCAAATGATTGGTTTGCATTTGATGACCCAAAAACAATAAAATCTTGATTATTAGTACCAGGACCTGATATAGTAGACCATACATTATTATATAAAAGAGCAATCCATAATATTCCTGAAGCAGACATATTCGAATTTAATATAAATTGATACCAATCAAATTGCCGGGATGCATTTACATCAATTAATATTTTATTAGTTTGGGAGATATTAATTGATGATATAGTTGTATAATATACAGTATCATAATCTAAACTTGGTCCAATTTGACGATTTACTTCAGAAATTTCAGATATTGAGTGGATTTTAAAAGTATCTTTTGAACTATAGGAGCAAACACGAACATCTAATGAATCATTATAACTCACAAATCCACTACCTAGATCAATTTCTGCTTGGTATGGCCATATCGCAAGTAATCCCTTTCCATTTTTTGAAATAAATAGAGAACTATCTTCAAAGAGATATTGATTAATTCCAACACTTTCTTCTTCATCTGTATCCAGCAAAATCGAACTTGATTGACCTGAATTACTATCAATATAGGTAAAATTATCAAATTTTGATAATTGAACTAACGAATATTTAAATCTTATCCGAAATGGGTAATTTTCAAAATCAGAGTTATCAGCTCTAACAATACTTAAATTAACTCCAAACAAAATTGGATCTTCATAAGTGAAATTTACAACAAAAGGTTCAAGAAAACTACCATCTCCATCAATTGAAGCAATATGATCTAATGAATATCTTGATTTTTCAGAGATTGCAATGATTTTGTCATTTATTGTTAGATTTTTATGAGCTAAATCTGCAAATTTCTTAGTAATTACAGATTTTAATTCAACATATTCATTATTTATTCCAATTCCTGAATGCGTGAAAAAAATGTAATAATCTCCAGGATCAAATGAATATAGATGCGCACCATATAATTCACTTAATTCTAAACAAGTATGAACATTTCCAGATGAATCTTTATAATATATACTTGATGAAGGTGCAGAATCCAATGTGTATTTTGGATTACCAGCAATAATTGAAACGTTTAAATAGGCACTTACACTCTCATTTACATGAAATTTCCAGACATTATTAGGATTTTGTACAGAAATTTCTAATAATTGAGTAGAACCTAAAGTATATTCAGATGGATTTATAAGATTTATATTAAAATTATAATAACAGAGATCTCGAACAGGGATTGAACCAGCCCAGTAGTAAAAATCCCTATAAATCACTTGTAGATATGCTGTTCCACTATACGAAATGAACTCTGCGTGATCTTCTCCATCTGCGACTATTGGCCTTAAATCATATCCATTTGGAGTAGGAATTGCCAATTGAATATAAGCAGAACTCGCTTGACCCCAAATAAAATCGAAATTATAATTTAATATTTGATTGGCTTCAACATTAATAGCATAAGATTGAATCGGTAGAGAATCTTTAGATTGTAGACTGCCTGGGTTAATCTTATCATAATCTTCTGACTTATATGTAATATAAGAACCATATTCTATTTTTGATGTAGGTGAAATTTCTTGTAACTCTAGGATAATATCTTTAGATTTCGGTATGAAATTTAACTGATATAATCCTAATTCATCAGCGGTAAAAATTAACATAGTTCGATATGGATCACCTCCTGGTGCAACTTCAGGTAGATTTTGGAATGAAAAGTCAACATGATTTCCAGATGGAGATAAAAGAGCGATAATTGTAGAGACATCATCATGATCAAAATATAGAATATGAAGCCCTTTCTGATTGACTATCAAGTTAAATTGCAAATTGAGCATAGATATTGCATCTAATCTGAAGTAACTTATTTCATTTGGTGCAATTTCACCAATGTTATTAAATTTCATTGAAATATTGTATCTAGGAGTCTCTCCATCTAATTCAGTAGCATTTTCAACTTTCATCCAGTTAACTTGTTCCCATGGATCAATGTAATTACTTGAAAAATAACTAACACTACCAATATATTGGGGATACTGTCGAATATCATTGCTTATAATAGGATATCCCATGTATGGATTTCCATATTTATCAGTAAAAGAGAACATTCCGGGTTTATTTCCTGAAACGTAAATATCATTAATAGTATTCTTTGCAGAAATCAATGCAAGCCTTGTATATGAATCATCTTGCTCTGTTCCTTCTATAGTAATGGTTGTATTTGTTGATAAGGATAGATCAGCTACCCCAAAATTAGTACTACTCACAGCAATCAAGAATAAAATTGAGAGCAGAATTATTTTATTTTTTTTTTTCATAAGAATTCAACTTTTTTTTTTTTTTAGTTTTATTCTATTTTTCCCCTTATTTTTCCGTTTTATTGCTTTGAAAGATAATATCTCCCAATTGATTAAAAAGGAATTATTTTTCAACTTTAAAAATTTTTCCGATAAAGAAAAAATCTTTTGAATATATTTTCCAAACTAATCTACACAAATCAGACACCGAAATTCTTTTATTTTTAAAAATTCATAAAGTATTTATTTTTCTGTAAAATTAGCATTTACTTTTGCTATATACACAACAAAATATTAAAAAACAATTTTGGAGGAAGAATTGTAATTCAAATAAAAGTGAAGGTGATATTAATTGGGCGTGCAGCTGTAGGAAAAACTGCAATTCTTTCTCGTTTAATTAGTGGGGACTATTTTAAAGATTATTTCCCAACCCTTGGTGTTGATTTCATGCTTAAAGATTATTCAAAAAGAGCAATTTATGCTCATTTTTTTGATTTTGGAGGCACATCTATTTCAAATTTACTTATATCTCCATTTTTAGCAGATACACAATTAGTATTATTAGTAACTGATTTATTTTCTGAAAATGAAGCAGTTTTTTTTAATAATATTATTGTTCAAATTCAAGATCTAAACAAAGATAAAGTTCAATTTATATTAATTCGGAATAAAATAGAGATATTTCCTTTTACTAACGATGAAATAGAATGTTTGACAAAATTTAACCAGAATAAGCACATTCCAATAATATCAGTTTCAGCTAAAACCTCAGAAAATTTCTCAACTCTTAAACGAGAAATTTTCGATAAATTAGCAATATATTCAAAAAAGGTTTATCTTGCAGGAGCATACTTTGATTGTGAAATGGGTGCACTTACTGATAAATATTTTTAATTAATTTAATCACATCTTGTGTTGAATGAGCATTAAAAATTCTATCAGTACGAGTATCATCTATTGATTTTCCTGCCAATTTTTCAGACCATCCTCCTGTATGGGATAGACAGATTATTTTTTTCCCCATTTTCCATGCTAAAGCGATTTCACTCAAAGTACCTGAAGCTCCTGAAACAGTGACCACAACATCAGCCATAGAAACTAATATTACATTCCTACTTTCTCCCATTCCAGTTGGAATTGGAATTGAAATATAGGGATTTGCAGATTCTTTAGTAGCAGATGGAAGAATTCCAATAACAATTCCTTTTTTTAAAAAAGCACCTTTAGCTACAGCTTCCATGACTCCAGCTAGTCCACCACAAGCTACAATAAAGCCGTTCTCTGCGAGTAATCTTCCCAATTCCTCTGAAATTTTGTATATTTCCTTAGATATTGTCTTTGAACCACAAACACTAACAATAAGCTTAAAATTTTTAAAATTCTCCATAATTTCAATCACTTATTACTTTTAACACTTCATTTATTATTATGTCATAAAAAAAGATTTTATTAACAATTACTGATCTATTTTAATCAATTTTAATCAATTTCTTTTGCAAATTATAAAATTGTATATAAATTTCAGGTTCGTTCTGAACTGTTCCAATCATAGTAAATTCCATTTTACAATTTCTAATTTCTTTTTGAATTTCATCGATATTTTCTTTTGATCCACTAATTAAAAATGCAGATGTAAGAAATGAAAATAGAAAATCTTCGAATAAATATGGCATTTGGGTTTGTTCAACTGCTTTTTCAATCTGTTCTAACTCAATTTTAGCCCCCAATCCATTATATTGCATCATTTGATATAAAGTTCCTAAAATTCCACCATTTGAAATATCTTTACTTGAATGAATAAGTCTTTTCTTTGCTAATGTTTGAAAAAATATTCGCTTTTTATAAAATTCTTCGCTGGTTTTCATTGTAATTGTGTCCCAATACATTGGGTTAGCTTTTGCAGGATATCCTTCTCTATCCCAAACAATTGCTAAAAAATCACCTATTTGAGCACTCTTAGAAGAAATGTAGTATTCCGCTGGACATTCACCTACTATAGTTGAAGATAAAAAAAGGTTTTCTGAGTCAGTGATAGAATGTCCTCGAATTAATGGAACTTTAAATATTTTTGTTCCATGTAAAATTCCACGCATTATTTCATTTCCTATCTTATGGGAAGGAAAAGCAACAATTATACTGCAGGCAGTAGGATTGCCACCACATGCAATTATATCATCAATTCCGACATAGATAGAAGAAAAACCAGCACCAAACGGTGATTTTTTTACAAATTCAGGTAGAATTGCATCAGTAGTAATCAATGAAAGTGTAGAATTTGATTTTTTTGAAGGAATTATAGCAGCATCTTCTCCTAAATTCTTCTGGACAATATGCGGAGAATAACTTTCCATTTGGATTTTCTGTAAAATTGGATTTAATCTTCTTTTTTCACTGATATTTCTTGATTGATGAAAATGGTTATAAATATTATATAACTTTTGCTTATTGCTTATTTTTTTTTGTTCCATTAGTTATACTTCCCAATTATTGTATAAAGAATTGATTAAATTTCAAATAGAGAATACTTTCATACATTATTTAAGTAAAAATAACCAACTATCTACATATATCAACGAATCAAAAATAAAAAAGATATTTTACATCAATAGAGCTAATTATATAATAAGGGAGTATTTATGGTGCAAAAACAAACAGAAAATCTCATCATTAAAGGGAGTGTTTTTTCTATTTTTGGCCAAATGGGTCCAGAAGCGATTTTTGGCTTTCCTGTTCCTAAAGATGGTCGTATTAAAGATTTAAAGGAAGTTTATATTACTTCTGACTTCACTCAACAAAGTTACATGCAAGTTGCAATTAAAAGTATCGCTCTATTATTAAGTGATTATTCTCTAGAAAGTTCTGAAGAAGACCATCTAGAAAAAAACGAAATTTTTGGTGTTCTTCCTTATCCTGATATACATACAATTGGGTTTACCTATTTTACTTATTATTTCTCCAAAAATTCACAACGATATTCCCCCATTACACTTACATTGTTTATTCCTGAACATCATAGAAGCTTTATTTATGATAGTCTTCCTCGTTTAAAGGAACCTACTCGAAAATTTGCTCAATTTTTAATTGATACCATAAAGCAATATAATATCACATCTGAAGCGGAAGCTGCTCCAATTTTTCCACAAATTCTTCCTAATTTTATCGAATTTTTTGAAAAACTTCAATCCATTCAAAGTAAACCGATTTCCCCTGTTACTAAACACCGCCGGATTAAAATTCTATTTACAGGACTAGAAAATACTGGTAAAACCAGCTTTTTATTAACAATAAAACGGAATTTTAGCGCACTTCCTTCTTTACTTCCGACAACCAAGCCGACTCAAGATGCTTTAGATTTTCTGGGAACTACTATTCTTAAATGGGATATACCCGGCAAAAAAGAAATTCGTGAAGAAATACTTCAAAAATCTGATATATTTATTTTTGAAACTGATGTGTTATATTATTTTATAGATGTTCAAAATCCTCGAATAGAAGAAAATTTAGAATTCTTAGCTAAAATATTGGATATTTGTGAAGAAAATAAGCAAAAAATACCAATTATCTTTATATTAACAAAATTTGATGAAGATATAAGTCAGCAAGAAAATATTTTACAAAACTTATCAAAAATTAAAAATAATATGATTGGCATTTTACGAGATCATCCTTATAAATTCTTTCATACATCAATTTTTTCTATATACTCTGTTCTAAACGCTTTTAGCTATGGACTAAGACAACTTTCACCAAATCGACCATTACTTGAACATATTTTACGTGATTTCACCGCAGAACATAATATTATCAGCAGTCTTTTATTGAATGAAAATGGGTTAGTTATTGCATCAGTTGAACGAAAACATGAAATGATGCGAAAATATCTTTCAGTAAATCAAGTTTTTGAAATAGCTGCGCCTCAATTCACCATAATTGCGCATCAATTCAGCAATCTTCATCCAGAAATTAAAGGAGGTGTGAGTAAATATCAATTTTCAAATACTGATTTTGTCTTTTTATATAAATTTCAAGTAAATGATTTTATATTTTTCGCTTTATTCTACTCAAAAAACAACGAATGTGGCGAAATATTAGAAAAGGAATTCCCAAAATTTCAGAAAAAGATTCATAATTTGCTTATTCTTTATATAAAATAATTCACTGTAAAGATTATAATTACATTAATTATAATAACATTAATAATAATAAGATAAAAAAGTGAGAACGAAAAAAGTTATTCAATTTTCCTTATGATTATATTTCATACGAAGAATTTGTCAAATATTTTTGCAATTTTACTTCAATTAGGTTGTGTTTCTGACTCTTTTTGTTTTATTGGCTTTTCTTCTTTCTTTTTTTCAGATTCATCCTCATTTGATTTTTCATCATTATCATTATTTGTATCGATCTTTTCTTTGATGTCTCCTTTACGGCGATAGCTCTTTAATTCATCTCCAATCCAAATGAGCATCATAATAAATTCGGGGACATATTTATGCATTACAAGAACACATGCTACTGCAATAAAAGAACTAGCTGAAGAAATAGGATAGTGTACATCTTCCCATTGATAACCAATTTGATATAGATATAATTGTAAAATCATTCGTAATATGTTTACAATATAGAAAATTATTGTTGTAACTACAATTGCTTTCAATTTTCGCTGCCATACTGTCTTTTTCAATTCGGGATCAGATGATGCTGGAATACATAAAATCACAGCAGAGAAAATAGCAATTGCATGAATTCCAGTGCAGAGTGACTCAAAAAATATCCACCCAAGTCCTAAATTATTCACATCATCAACAATGAAATAATAAGGTGTTGGAAAGTATTTTGGATCGTATATCACAACACTATGAGTATTTGTAACTATATTTAGAAGCCATGCTGTAATTTTTGCAGTGATACCATGAAGCCAAACCCAATCGTGCGAGAACCAGATAGATAATGCAATGATAGGAGCCCCGATAAATAAGATCATGACTGACAGCCAGTCGAAATCATAATAATGTCCTTCATATTCAATTTTTCCCATGAAATAAAAGTCTCCAGATAGCTTTTAATTGAAAAATATGTTGCCTTTTTTAAAATCTTGACCTTTTATAAAATTAGTATTACATCTAAATAATTAAAAAAGTTGACACCAATAAAATATTGAAAAAGCTAAAGAGTTAAAGAAGTGAAGTGAGTTGATCAATAAATCATTACAAAAAAAAAAGCAGCAAAAAGTTCAAAATTCCCAGAAATCACAAAAATCACAAAAATCTCAAAAATCTCAAAAATCTCAAAAATCTCAAAAAACACAAAAATCACAAAAATCTCAAAAACAATATTCTGCAACATTTTCAACAGAAAATATAGTGGTATCTGTTGATTATAATCATGAAATCCCCCTTTCGCTTATAGCTGAACGATATCATGATGTAGAATCAAATCCAAAAAAATTTCCTGGAATTTGCATCCACCTAACACCCCCTACATTAAAATCAACAGTATTAATTTTTAAAAATGGAAAAATGATAATTACAGGATTAAAAAAAATAAAATATATTCCAAAAATCTTAGCTAAAATACATGAAAGATTATCTTTTATTGATATTTATCTTCCACCAAATCCCAATTATAAAATTGTAAATATCGTAGTTTCAGTTAATTTAAGAACACATATAAATTTGGATATTGCTTCTCTTGTTTTGGAACATTCAATTTATGAACCAGAAATATTTCCTGGTTTAATTTATCGTATCTATTCTCCAAAAACTGTTTTTCTTATCTTTTCTTCAGGTAAAGTTATAATAACTGGAATTAAAGAAGAAACACAAATCCCAACTTTAATTAAAAATTTAGGAAATACACTAAAATTACTTAATCTACTTGAAACAAAAGAAAATTAATAAAAATCATTTCTCGTAATATTTAACTTTTTTGTTGCTTTTTAGAGAAATATTGACCAATCATTATCAAAGCGGGTAACACAATTAATGATGAAACCAAATGTCTTTATTAGAGGAATTTATTCAACAGCTTTAACGAAATTGTTTATTGACTCAGGTTATCCTATCATTTTTCCTTCTGAGGAGATACAAAAACGATTTAAACTTCCATATCGACCAAAAGGGTCTTATTCAAAAGATATTACTATAAAAGATCGTTTGGATCGACAAGGAATTTCAATAATGTTTAAAAAAAAAGTATGGGAAGAATTAGAAAAAGAAAATTTCACAGAATTTCCACTAACTCATAAACAATTTCCTAACTTGATTCAGTATTCAGCGCGGTTTCATAAGAATTCAATTTACAGAGGATTAATTGTCAATTCTGATAAGAATCAAAATTATTCTTTAGTTCGGCTAATACCTGAAGATTTAAGCTCAAATGGATCAGAGATTAATGCGGAATTCCATACTACCTTAGCACGCTATTCACGTTTTATTCCCGATGCAAAAGAAGGAATATTTCAAGTGACTCATGAAGATAACGGAATAAATCAAGCCAGTTTGGGATCTTACTATACAGTTCCAGGAGATCTAATCGTTATTGTCCCCTATAATAATAAAATCATTATTAGCCAAGAAATTCGACAAGGTAGAGTAAAAAAACACTTGTTTGATTTAGGAAAAAAAATTCAAAGAAATAAGAAATATGGATTTATTTTTCGAACAGCAGCAGAAGTAGCATCAGATGATGAAATATTGGATGAAGTTGAAGAATTGGAGCAAGATTTAATAAAAATTCAAACAATAATAACTCAATTTCCAAATAAAATTGGTGAAATTTATTCAAATTTTCGATCATTAAATTTACTTTTTCCAAAGCCAATTAAGTATCAATTCGATAATCTTCGACGCGAAATCATCCCTACGTTAAATAATCATCATGAAATCAAATCCTTATTATATCAGAAACATTTTCAGAGAATTTGGCACTTATATCAAGGTCAAGATTTTTCTGATGAAGAAGCAATAAAAGAAGATAATTTAGATAAGTTATTACAATATACTGAAATGTTGATGGATGGTTTAGATAAAAAAGCACAAAATATTATCGATCAGAAATTTGCTAAAATATATTATAAAGGATTTCTAATCCCACGTTCACGCATGAATATTCTTCATCAGAAGCTTACTGGTAAACGATTTTCATTATCATCTGGATATATTCAGGAAATTGAATGGCAAGATGATTTACCAGTTCGGATTTTACTAAGAAGAAATCTACATCCTGGAGGTAAATACGATGGATTGAAAACACCAATTGAACGTGGTGATTTTGCAATGACTGAAATTGGTAATAATAACTGGTATTATATTTCCACATATTATTCAGGTAATCGAGAAATAAAAGGCAGATATTATAATATTAATACACCAATTGAAATTACTAAGAAAGGAATTCATTACATTGATTTAGAATTAGATATTGTTGAAAATATGGTGGGAGAGAGAACAATTATAGATAAAGAATTTCTTGATCAAGCATTAGCTAAAAAAATAATCTCTGATGAGATCTACAGTAAAGCGATTACAATTGCAGAAAATATTATGGAAGGAAGAATATAATTAGGATATAAAACAAAAATTGTATTTAACTAATTTATTCATCTGTAATTTTTTTTATTCTTTTTTTTTCGATTTAGATAATTGAGATTCAACTTTAATATCTGTTAAAATTTCACTTGGATCTATTTTAATATCATCTAGTTCTTCACTATTTTGCCCATTATTATTATTTTCTTTCCACTCACTCCATTCTTGCCATTTCTGGGATTTTATCATTTTGTCAAAATCTACATTATCTTTAATAACAGTTAAAGCAATATGGGTGTTTGTACGTATGACATCAGGTGATTTAAGAATTTTTTTTATAATTTTGCTTAACTCCGTACGAGATTTAAAACGCATCAAAATAATACTATCATAATCTCCTGTAACATCATAAACACCAAATACATTAGGATGAGAAGCAATTAATTGTTGAACTTCAAGTAGTTTTCCCTTGGCAATAGAAACTTCTATAATCGCAACAATTTCATAACCAATTTTTTCAAAATCGATATCAATAGTATATTTTTTTATAATTTTCAACCGTTGTAATTCATCTAATCGCTTTTTAATTGTTGTATGAGATTTTTTCAAAATTTTTGCAATTTGAGTATAACCTAATCGCGAATCTTGATCTAAGATACTAAGAATTTTTTCATCCAATTCATCGATATTACAAGTAGGAGTCTCCATCAGCAGATTAACTCCAAAACTCCATCCTTTTTAATTATTTTGTTTTCTTGATCGATAAAATTCATTGATTTATAAAAAAAGGATAAATGAAATTACAAATAAACTGTAAAAAGAAGAACTAGTTGGTCCAATTGAAGGATCGGAAAAGTGTATTATTTCGACAGAAATATGCATTATATTAAAAGAATATCAGAAAAAATTTAAATTCATTGAACATAAATAGATAATTATTATAATTTACTTGCATCTAAAATATTTTTATCAATGTTCAATTTATTGCATTTAAATTATTACTTTTAGCGAATTTCAACAAAAAAAGTCATTTCGTAGGGAAAAAAAAATGTATAATCAGGAAAATCGAGAATTAATCTCAAAAATTCTTAATGAAATTCAAGAAAAAGAGATAAAATATTGTCTTTTTCAATTTCTTTCTATTGATGGCCGCCCTAAATCTATAGGAATCAATACTGAACATTTGGAAGATCTTTTTTATAGTGGTGAAGGATTTGATGGATCTTCAATTACTGGATACGGCAGATTAGAAGAAAGCGATATGGTTGCAGTTCCAGATCCTCAAACATTTGCTGTGATTCCATGGCGCGAAGAAGGGGAAATCGATGCACGTTTTATCTGTGATATCTATAAACCTAATGGTGATCGTTTTACAGGAGATCCTCGCTATATTCTTCAAAAAACACTGAAAAAAGCAGCAAACATGGGGTATAAATTTTATTTAGCACCTGAACTTGAATTTTTCCTTTTAAAGCAAGGAAATCACTTTGAGACACCAAAACCTGTTGATTTTCGAGGTTATTTCGGAGCAGATGACTCTGAATTAGATCATTTAATTCGTCGGAAAATTGCAGTTTACGCAGAAAAATTCCCTGGAATTACTGTAGAAACTGTTCATCATGAAGTTGCTCGTTCTCAACATGAAATTAGTATGAAATATGACAATGCATTAAAAATGGCAGATTCTACGATGACAATGAAGATGGTAGTAAAAGTTGTTGCTGCTCAGCATAATATGTTAGCAACATTTATGCCGAAACCTTGGGCAGGACAAAACGGTTCAGGAATGCACGTTCATCAGAGCTTATGGGATATTAATAGCAACCAAAATGCATTTTTCGATCCAGATGATCCAAATCAAATTTCAAAAACACTTCGCTATTTCATTGCAGGTCAATTAAAACATGCCCACAGTATGACTGCCTTGCTTAATTCATGGCCAAATTCATACAAACGCTTAGTTCCTGGATATGAAGCACCTACTTTAATTGCTTGGGGATTTAAAAATCGATCTATGTTAATAAGAGTTCCAAATTTCTTTAATAAAGCCAATTCTGCAAGATGTGAAATTAGGAGCCCCGATCCTGCGGGAAATCCCTATTTACAGTATGCAGCATTACTAAACGCAGGATTAGATGGAATTAAATATAAGATTGAACCCCCTAAGCCGATTGATGTTAATTTGTTCCATTTATCTGCAGATGAATTAAAAAATATGGGAATTGATAATATACCAACAAGTTTAGATGAAGCACTTCGCCATATGGAGCAATCAACATTTACTCGTGAATTGCTTGGTGATGAAGCATATCAAGCTTACAGCGATCTCAAATGGAAAGAATACAATTTATACCGCACTCAAGTAACTGAATGGGAATTAAAGCGATACTCTCAAGTACTCTAATTTTTTTTCTTTTGCCATTTGCTAGTGTCAATTTTTTAACTTTTTGCTTGTTATCTGTCATTCTCTTATTTTTATTTTAATATTATTAACTCGCCAAAGATTTATACCCCACCTATTACTTTTTGATTTCACCGACAAATTTCAGCTCAAAATCATTAAAATATTCTATTAAATTATCAATCTCTTTGTTTTTTATATGTATACTTTCCAGAATACCCTTAAACATGGCAGTTACTCAAAAAAAAACAATACCACATCTTAATACTGACCACCATATAGATCTAGCTCATTTTCCAGGTATTGGTCAAAAAACAATGGAAAAATTACTCATATACTATGGTTCAGATGAAAAAGCTTTAGATGCAATTAAAAAGGGCTTTATTGGATGTGCACCGGGATTTACTTTTAAACAGGCACTTCGTTTTTCTCAAACATATTTTGAACTAACTGAAAAACTGTCTGTTTCTGATGTTATTAGGACACCAGATATGTTAGAGATATTCCATCAGATTCAGACACTTATTGGCAAATATATGAAAACAGAATATTCCAGGCAAAAATTACATTTTTATTTTCCTCTTCCTTCTTCAAAAATCCAATTGATTAAAAAACGCCAAAAATATTTTAGAAATGCGATTGAATTTTTCTCAAATTACCATAAAATGCTTGAAAGACAAAATTTTTCTTCATTCTTGAAAAAATTAAATAATTTACAACAATTAGAATCATATTCAAAAATCTCAAGCAGAATTTATCTAAGTGATTCAAAGAAGGTAATCCAAAATTTACAGCAGCGTAGATTTGGAGAAGCCATAATCACAGAATTTATCGATTTAGAAAAAAACTCTGATATAGATGGATTATTATCTCAATACTCAAGAAATTTTAATGTAGTAATATATTTAGGAAATAATCTAAGTAAAATTCCTGATTTACCTAATTTAATTACTTTTCTTCCACAAGAAATCTCTGAAGAACAGATAATTCCAGAGCATATTATAAATTTTTTCAGTTATAATAAAGATCTCATCCAAAATATGATAAAAATCGTAGTTGCATTAAAAAGTACAAAAGAAACAACATTGTTAAATTATTTTTTAGACAAAATCGATCTTCAAAAATTAAAGCACATTAAAGAAAATGCATCAATTTTAAATTCAAATGGAGATATACGTGAAGGAATTGATTTAACCCTTGATAGTTATAAACAAGTGTATAGAAACTTTAATTCAATTATTTCTGAAGTTGAAGGACGAATAAATCAAGAGATCCAACAAGAAATCGGAGATCGATCAATTGAAATTCAAGGGAAACAAATATTGAATCTTTTTCGAAATGATATGACTGCAGAATCCTTACGGAGTTATATACCTGCAGAAGTTGATGAACTAATCAATGAGATAATTCAAAAAAATTTAGATTTCATGAAAAAAGAGTTACTTCTCTCAAATTCTATGGATGATTTGCTTACTAGACTAATCCCGGAGTTTTTAGAATATCCATTTCATCTAGATGATGCTGGAATTCTTACTATCGAAAAAGCAATTACAGCTAGATATTTTACACATAGATTTAATTTAATGAGAAAAATCTCTACAGAATTACGACAAACTCATCAATATCTACTAGAGTTGCATCAAACACTTTTAGAATTCGAGTTCTTCTTCAGTATTGGGGAATTTGCATTACAATATCAATTGACAATACCTAAACTAGTTGAAAATAATAAAGGATTTTCAGGAAAATCACTGTTAAATCTTAGTTTAGTTCAAAATTTTTTAAATAATCAAAAAGATCCCTCAATTTCAGCAAAACCACCTGTTCCTATCTCATATCAGATTGGGTTTATTTCTGAATCGCAAAATAAAAAAGAAGATATTTCAATTGATGCTAATCTAGCATTATTAACAGGAAGTAATTCTGGAGGAAAAACTATGTGCCTTTTAACCACAGCTCAATCAATAATTTTAGCGCAAATGGGATTTCCGAGTTTAGGACGTTTTCACTTTTTTCCATTCGATGAATTGTATTTCTTCAAAAAATCAAGTGGGCAAATATCAGCAGGAGCATTTGAAACCACACTGTTACAATTTGTTTCAATGGCAAAATCTTCATCATTAAAATTAATTTTAGCAGATGAATTAGAAGCAATTACTGAACCAACTGCTGCAGCAAAAGTTTTAGCAAGCATATTCACACTGATTCTCTCAAATCCACAAAACTTTGGTATTTTTGTAACACATTTAGGAGAATTAATACTTTCAGAATTATCTGGAGACACACGGAGACAAATTAGACTAGATGGTATTGAAGCTAAAGGTTTAGATGAAAAACTTAACTTGATTGTTGATCGAAATCCCCGATATCACTATCTTGCAAATTCTACTCCAGAATTGATTCTTACTCGACTATCAAAATCAGGTAATAGCCATCAACAAGAATTTTTTACAGAAGTTTTAAAGAAATTTGTACATTAACAAATCAAGTTGTAAAGAAGTAAATTTTTTTTTTTAAGTTTACTTAAAAATAACTATGGTTAATTCTTCAAAAAAATTAGTCGTGAAACAATATCAATGCCCTGTATGTAAAAAAATTCATACAATTAAATTTGAACCTGATTTTGCAAAAAATCGAGTAAAATATCCTTTTACATTTGCATTTATGCATAAATTCGAATCTCCGACTAATATTGAAGATCATGAAAAAGATGTATTAACCACATTGTATATTGATACACATCTGAATATTAGAGGTGTGGAAGCCGTTTTGGCAGATGATAATACTAATATTTTATCAAAAGAAACATCATACGAGATGATAACAAAGCTAACAAAGGTAATTCTTGAAATGCAGAATGAATTGAATGAAATTCAAGAAAAATATACCGCTTTAAAATTAAAATGTGAACAAGCAAATATAGAATAAGAAAATAGCCTTTTTCACCTATTACATTAATCTTTGGAATAAAAATATTAATTATATTTTTCTTCATTTGAAATAATGCTTAGAAACACTTCATGTGCAAATAAGTTTCTTCTTAGTGCCATTTTATTGATGCTAAAAATAACGGAAGTATATCTTTTTCTAAAACAGATGTTTTTTTTAAATGAATTGGCTTCTTCCATCTCTTAGGACCCCATTTTATTTCAAATCCTATCAAAATATTATCTATTAGTAATACAATATCTACTTCAGAGTGATTTTTCCAATAAAATGTGGGATAAATTCTGCTGAAATGTGAAGCTACAATACTCTCAACTAAATTTTCTGTTAAAACAGTTGAATTTGTATACTCCGATAATATTTTGACAATAAATGGATCAATGAAGTGAATTTTTTTATTTTTTCGATATTTAATTTGCTTTTCAGGTGAAATTAAATAGAGAATATTTAATAAATACAAGTTCGCTAACGTTTCAATATATGCATAAACAGTATGGGGGGAATTGATTGAAGTGTTTTTTGAGATTGAGAGCCAACTAATAGGAGAAACTCGAGATTCTAATAAATATTTGAATATTTCTTTCATGTATGTTTCATTTTTTTTGAATTTAAGAAGATCTCCACGAATCCAATCGAGATAAGTGCGTTTTGTACTCATTTGGATTTTTTTCAAATTAAAATAATTCTGAATTGGGATAGGAAATCCTCCAGTTTTAAGATAATCTTGAAATAGAGCTTGAATTCGATTTTTATATATAAAATTTGGTTGAATTATTTGTTCAACTGTTAAAGATGAATTAAATGATGAGATGACTAAATCTTTTAAAAAAAGTGAGGAATATTCTTGAAAGCTCAAAGGAAGTAATAAATAATCCTGCCCATTACCACGTCGACCAGGAAATCTTTCTTTTTCTTTTAATAATTCGATACTAGATGAGCCAGTAATTATTAAAATTGATTTTTTGAATAGATTTTGATCTATTCGAGATTTAATTGCGCGCCACCATTCTTTTACGAAAGTTATTTCATCCAAAATAATAATGGATATAGAACTATTTCTACTAATTTGGTTAGAAATAAAAATGTCTAATATTTCTCCCAATTCTTGAAAATTTATCAATTCATCACATGGATAATACAATATATTGTGCGGATTTTCACCATTCTCTAATAAGTTGTGAATTAATATTTTTAAAGTGGTTGTTTTGCCCACTTGACGAGGACCAGTTAAAAAATGAAGAGAAAATGGTTCTAATGTGATTTTTTTAATTATATCAGGAACCCATTTTATTTGTTTTTGTTGCCAATTTTGAAAATTCTCGTCTTCTTCTCCTATCCACCATGGATTATAACGTTCCATAGGTAAAAAATAGGTTTTTTATTTATATATATTTGCATTTTTATTGCAAATTATTTATATTTATATTTGCATTTTTATTGCAAATTATATAAACAGTTTTGAAAAAATAGTGTTAGAACTTTTCAACATCTATTTTAATAATACTTTATCAACGAATGATTCATCTCTCAGAAAAAGAAAAAAAAAGAAGTTAGACTAATTAAATTAATTAAATTTCAAAATTTATCAAAGACTTTTTGCAGTACCTTGATAGTTTTGAAGAATTTCATCCTACTTAACTAATACTTTTTCGATTTGCTCTAAAGCCCAATCAATTTCTTCTTTTTTAATAACTATGGGAGGCGCAAATCTGATTGTAGTAATATGAGTATCTTTTGCTAAAATTCCGTGTTCTTTAAACTGTTCAACAAATTGGCGCGCATTTCCATCAAATTCTACTGCAATTAACAAACCGCGCCCTCGAACTTCCTTAATAGGTACTTTAGTTTCTTTCGATGCTATTTTTCTTAAGCCTTCTTGAAAATATTCACCCAATTCAGCTGCACGCTCTGCTAATTTCTCTTCGATCAAGATATCTAATGCTTTAGATGCAACTGCACAAGCGAGGGAATTTCCACCAAATGTACTTCCATGAGTTCCTGGTTTTATTACTTCAGGTCCGACTATATCTGCAGTGGTTACAATAGCAGATACAGGATATACTCCACCACCTAAAGCTTTCCCAAGGAGGAACATATCTGGCTTTACATTCTCATGATCTAGTGCAAATAATTTACCAGTGCGACATAACCCAGATTGAATTTCATCTGCAATCATTAACACGTTGTATTTTGAACAAATTTCACGGACTTTTTTGTAGTATCCTTTTACTGGAACCTTAACACCTGCTTCACCTTGGATTGGCTCAAATAAGAATGCAGCAACATTTTCTGGGCCTAATTTTAGAATTGTATCTTCTAATTCTTGAGCATCACCATAGGAAATGATTTCGAAACCTGGAGTAAAAGGTCCAAAATTTCCATAGTAATTTCCATGCTGGATATCTGTGCTGAAACCAACAATTGTTATCGTTCTTCCATGAAAATTATCGCGACAAACAATAATTTTTGCTTGATTTTTAGGAATATTCTTTTTAATATATCCCCATGCGCGAGCAACTTTTAATCCAGTTTCTACAGCTTCTGCCCCAGTATTCATTGGTAGAGCCATAATTCCAGAATTCTTCGGATCATTTAGATGAGGTCCGACTATTTCACAGAGTTTTTTCAAGTAGGGCCCCATTTGATCATTACAGAAAGCACGAGATGTAACAGCTACTTTTTTAATTTGTTCTTCCATTGCTTTTATGATTTCTGGATGGCAGTGCCCCATATTTTGACTGGAATATGCAGAAAGACAATCCAGATATTTTCGACCTTCTGGATCCCAGACCCAGCATCGTTCTGCTCGTGAAATTACCACTTCTAAAGGATGATAATTATGTGCACCATATTTATGATCCATTTCAATATATTCTTTTGATGTTGGCATGATATTCACCATATTTTTCATATAATTAAAAAAAAAATTCCTATTTACTCTAAGTAAAAGGAAGTTCCGGCTTTACCTAATAATGACGCTTTAATATTGTCGATAGAAGTAATAATTGCTTGCTCTCCACCTTCTTCTAAGAAATTAATACATGCTTGAATCTTAGGACCCATACTTCCTGCAGGAAATTGCCCTTCTTCCAAGTATTTCTTTGCATCAGATACAGAAAGTCGATCTAATCTGATTTCATCTGGTTTACCAAAATTAAGAGCGACTTTTTCTTCATCAGTTGCAATTATTAGAATATTTGCTCCAATTTGTGCACCTAAACGTGCAGTTGCTAAATCTTTATCAATAACTGCTTCAACACCAGTGATTTTTTTATTTTCCTTAATTACAGGAATTCCACCGCCACCGCAAGCAATTACAATAAAATTATCTTCAATAAGTCTCTTAATCTCCCGATATTGGAAGATCTTATGAGGTTTTGGTGAAGGAACAACACGTCTCCATCCTTTAGATGTATGAACAAAACCTGGTTTTGGATGTTCATAAGCAGGGCCAATGGGCTTAGTTGGATTCTGAAAAGCAGGATCATCTCTTTTGACTTGAGTGTAGGTCAAAACGGTTAAAAATAACTTAGCTTTGTTTAATCCAATTCTCATAAGTTCTTCATCTAAGGTAGATTCGATCATAAATCCAATTTGACCTTGTGTTTGCGCTCCAATAATCGAGAGGGGCATTTTTGGGACTTCATCACATGCTTCTTGTTGAAGTAGAAGATTTCCTGACTGAGGACCATTACCGTGAGTTATAACAATTTGATAATCACGTGAGAGCTCGGCAATTTGGCGAACAGGCATCCGGATATTCGCTAATTGCTCCTCTGCAGTTCCTCGTTGACCTTTCTGAATTAAAGCATTTCCTCCCAAAGCTACGATAAGTGTTTTCATCATTTTTCACCTGTTGCCATTATCTTTTTTTGTTAGAGACTAAATTATTCCTACTTAATTCATTAGATTGAGTAAGAATAGAATAATTGCTTTTTGTACATGCAGCCGATTTTCTGCTTGATCAAACACTATTGATTGTGGACCATCTATTACTTCAGCAGTTTCTTCATAACCACGTTTCGCGGGTAAGCAGTTCATAAATATACAATCGGGTTTAGCTGCATCCATTACCTTGGAATTAACTTGATAAGGCATCAAATCCTTTACCCGTTTTTCTTCTTCTTCTTTAGGAATCCCATAAGACATCCAAGAATCTGCATAAATAATGTCTGCATCATGTGCACCTTCCATTACATCATGAATCACACGAACAACAGCACCTGTATCTTTTGAAATTTCATTACATTCATTAATTACTTCTTGTTCGGGTGCATATTCAGGATCTGATGGACAAACAACATCCATTTTCATTCCAAACATTGCGCACATTCGCATTAAGTCATAAGTAACATTATTTCGACAATCACCATAAAATGATAATTTTAAGCCATCGAAAGTACCCTTCTTTTCCTTTATAGTTTGGAAATCACATAAGATTTGGCAAGGATGTGCAAAATCATCTAACATATTAATTACAGGAACTCCAGCATTTGCAGCAATTTTTTGTATTTCTTCTCTCTTAAAAACTCGAGCTGCAATCATATCTACATATCGAGACGCACATTTTGTGGTATCTTCAATAGTTTCTTTGACTCCTAAAGGAGAATCTTTCACAGAATAGAAAATAGCATGCCCACCTAATTGTTCCATTCCAGTTTCAAATGAAACTCGAGTTCGTAAAGAAGGTTTTGCAAATAGCATTAAAAGAGTTCGATTCTTTAATTTTGAAGTATATTTCGGATTCCAACGATCTGCTTTCATTTGAATTGCGTAATCAATGATCTGCTCGCATTCAGCACGTGTAAAATCCGATACTTTAGTTAAATGTCGTAAAGCCATATTTTTCACCTTTTTTTTCTCTTTTTTTGGGAAAGTAATTTTTTGTTAATTTTTGTCGATATTATTGTATCGATAATAATACCTTCTTTCTCCTTGATCTATAATTTGACTGGAAAAATCAAAAAAAGGAAATAGATGAATTACACAACTCAGTAATTCATCAATTTTCATTAGTTTTCAATAACCATTTAGTATTTTTTTACAATTTCTTTTTATGCATTTATTTTTTTACATACTTTTCGATGAATTCATCGAGCATTGATTCAATTGAAGGAGTGCCAATGCATTCAATATCATAGTCAATTCTAACAATTGGCTTATTACATTTAATCAATCTGCTCAAATCAATAGGACTTCCATCAATTACAACATCAGCGGGAATGGCATTAATTGTGGCTTCTAAATCCTTGATTTGATTTTCATCATATCCCATTGCAGGTACAATTTCTTGTAATTGCTTAAATTCTTCAAAGATTTTCTTCTGTGATCCATGTAAATAAGGCTTTGGATCAACAATTTCACAATTATTTTGTTTGGCTGCAATATATCCTGCACCAATTGCCATATGTCCATGTGTTAAAGTTGGACCATCTTCAACAACAACTACTTTCTTGTTTTTAATCAAATCTGCTTTTCCTTCTTGAACTGTTACAACAGAATTACTTCGGATAACAGGTGCATTTGGATTTAATATTTTCAAATTATCTTCAACAATTTTAACATCTTCTGGTTTAGCAGAATTTAATTTGTTTAAAACAAATGCTTCACAAATTCGAGCATTAACTTCTCCAGGATAAAATTTCAGTTCATGTCCTGGTCGTAAAGGATCTACAACTGTGAACATTAAATCTGGAACATAAAATGAGATTTCATTATTTCCACCATCAAAGACAATAATATCCGCTTCTTTTTCAGCTTCTTCTAAAATTTTACCGTAATCAACACCAGAATAAATAACCAATCCTTGTTCAATATATGGTTCATATTCTTCACGTTCTTCAATTGTGCATTTATATTTATCCAAATCTTCATATGTAGCAAATCGCATGCAAGTTTGTTCAACAAGGTCACCATATGGCATAGGTTCACGCACAGCTACGACTTTATATCCCTTTTCTTTTAAATATCGATAAGTAGCTCGAGAAACTTGAGATTTACCACACCCAGTTCGCACAGCGGTAATTGCAACAACTGGTTTTTTGGATTTAATTTGAGTAAAGCGGGGGCTGATTAAACGATAATTCGCTCCAGCGGCTAATGCTCGAGCACCTTTATGCATAACATCTTCATGAGCAACATCACTATATGCAAAAACAACTTCATCAATTTGATTTTCTTTAACGAAATCAACCAAATTTGTTTCAGGAATCATTGGAATTCCATTGGGATATAATTTTCCAGCCAATTCAGCAGGATATTTACGCTCAACACCTTCTAAGGTACCCACATTTTGTTCTCCAGCCATAGTAAAGGCACGCACATCATATTCTTCATTATCTCGGAAGACTGTGTTAAAACAGTGAAAGTCAAATCCAAGAGCACCAATAATAACAACTTTTTTTCGTTCCATAGTAATTCCTCAATTTTCATTATGCTTTTCTAAATTTTTAAGCAATTTTTATGCAATTTTTATTATTTTTAATATATTGCAGATTCTAATCTATTTTTAATTTTAGATTAAGTTAATGGCAATGAATAAAAATGACTCCGCTTTATTCGCTTAAACGTAAAATACGTTCACAAATGAAGGGAGGAAATCTATGAACGAGCAGTGAGAGTGGGGTAGCGAGTTCTCACAAGACCCCAATACCAAAAAGATCTCGTTCACACTTCTAAATATTATCTCCTAAGTGTGTTCATTTAACCTTCTATTTAAAATTTCTGCTCTCCAATTCAAAAGGAAGTCAATTTCTCTAATTTGGGATAATGGGGTGAATTATGCCTATGATTTTCCCAAAGCAGTTGAATTCAACTATATTCAAGATAGACATGAGCCCAAAAAATAGGCAAACACAATGAGTGAAAAAATCAAATATCATCATTTATATTAATATCGCTTTTTTTATTTTATGATCCCAAATTAAATATTGTGAATAAAAGTAGAGAAAAAATAGAGACTTTCAACGAAAAAATAATTATAACCTAAAAAATTTTAAATAATTTCTATATTCTCTTCAGCATATCCAAGCTTCAATAAAAATTGTTTCAATTTCTTGCGATGATCACCTTGGATTTCAATAGAATTCCCTTTTACAGTGCCTCCACTCGCACAAAAACTTTTCGCTTTTTTTGCTATCTTTTTAAGGTTGGCTCCTTGAAAATTGTTGAAGTTTACGACACTTGTTAATTTTCCCCATTTTCTTTTGTCAATCGTAATAGTAATTTTCTGATCTTCTTGAGCCAATGACTCACAAACACATAACTCGATAGGGAGCGAGCATTTTGGGCATATTCCGACTAAATCTTTTGGCAAGTCTGGTATTTCACTCCAATATTTAAATATTATATTTGAATTGTATAAAGAACCAGTTATGGATCTTTACTAATGTAAGTTACTATTGATAAAATATAAATCTACTCTTTAAAATTTGGTTGTTATTGGGAATTAGAAGAGTCCGGATTAGTGCGAATAAGTTTAACGATTTTTTTTCTTAGCAAAGGTAGCGATAAAAAATCCAGCTGTATGATTATATAGGGGGGAAAATCGACTCATGGCTTTTTGAAGAGATAAAATATCAGATATATTGGATTTCTTAAGTGCTATTTGTTCAATGGAGTAGGAAGAAGGATACCAAGAAGGAAGAGAGACTGGAATTAGTGGTTCTAAGTTATAAATAAAATCAATAAATTGTAATTCATTTTCTTCAAGATACATGCTACATGTGGAGTATACCAAAATTCCACCAGGTTTTAATAATTTTAAAGCATTATAAAGCAGCATTTTTTGCAATATAACATGTTTTTGGAGAAAATTGGGAGACTGTCGCCATTTAATACCAGGATTTGAATGGAATGTTCCGCTACCAGTACAAGGAGCATCCAAAAAAATCAAATCAAAAGTATTTATTCTTCTAAAACATGGATTTATTCCATCCGATTGAATAATATGTATATTTTCTTTAGAATTTAGGGATGAAATTAAACGAACACGCCGAGTATGAATATCTTGGGCAAAAATCTTATCATTATCACTTCCAAATGAAGAAATAATACGTGTTTTACTCCCTGGAGCCGCACAATAATCCAAAATCATTAAAGGACGGGAATATTTTGCATTAACAGTACCTATTGCATTAAATCCTGCATATATAGAAAGAATTGAAGGAATTTCTTGAATAAATCCGCTTATTTTATCAAAATCAGGTTGTGAATTTAAAATCGGTTTAAATTTGTTTTCAATAATAAAAAGTGAAGGAAATTTGGAATGTTGTCTAAAAATAATTTGGTTTTTTTTACAGATTCTTTCAAATTTTTCATGATTATTTGATTTAACAAATACTCCGAATAATCCTTTCTCATTAATGGTTGAAATCGCCTTAATTTGTCCTTTTAACAAATGATAATCCATTATTTTACTCATTTGATTTAAAAAGAAAGATGGCATGGCAAACAGGAGACTTTGCTGTTCAATTAAAGATTTTCCTTTTAAAGCAATATCCCAATTAAAACTTATAATTCTCCGATAAAAATAAGAAAATTGCTTTTTAATGAGATATTTTGCTAATAGTGAATAAAGTTCTTCCCAAAGATCTTCAAAACTAGCATGTTCATAACGAATTCGATATGCAATATACAAAAATATACCGTTTTTTAATAAAGATGGAATCTCCTTTTTTGTTTTGACACCCCGAAAAGTTTTTTGCACGATGTATTGAAGTTGATTCTGATATCTTAATATTTCAATTTTATAATGATAAATCCAATTTGAATTAATATTCAAGGAAAAATTAGGAGATATCCTAGAACTAGATTGAGACATCTTAGAATTAGAGTGAAAAATCATAGAAAGAGCCCGAAGTATAATGGAAAGGGAATTAGAAGCAATATATACATCATTTTTCTTAAGATTTACGAGATTGTTATCTTTCTTTAATTGCTGTTCAAAATTTTTTTTTTTTTTCATTTCATTATTCGTGCCTCTCTGGTATTTCCCTCATTTGCTTAGTTCTTTAATTATTTGTTATTATTTGTAATTATTTTTAATTGCTTGTGATTATTTTTAATTGCTTGTGATTATTTTTAATTGCCTGTGATTATTTTTAATCACTTGTTATTATTTTTAATTTTTGAAACAAATTTTTCATCCTTTGACCTAAAAGCAATAATTTCCATTATGTCTTTGCTATCTACTTCAATTTCTTTAGAAATATTTCGCCAAAACCATAAAGGAATAAAGTACCAGAAAATACTTAAAATCAAAAGTAGTTTTCCATTTACTACATGAAATAAGAATTCATAAATGTAATATTGAAATGCAATGAACATATAGGTGAATCCCTTACCGAATTGATCAGAAAAGTGAAGCATAGCTTGTGAAGTGCCCATGTGTTCTGGTAGATTTACCTCAAGTAAAGTCGGAGTGCGATTAATCGTTATACTAGCCATAAAAAAGCTTCCAAAGAAAAGTGCTAAGAAATAAAAGGAATATGCAGGGTAAAAGAAAAAGATAGAGGTTATCAACTTAAAATACAGAATAGGGTTAATTGTATTATTCAGTAAAGTAGGATTTATGCCCAAATTCGAATATTCTATAGGATTTATTACTAAAAACGCCAGAATAAATAGAGGTATGGCAAGAATAATCCCCAAATATGTAAAATGTGCCCTTAGTCGAGGAGATTTGCGGTGAATTAGATCAAAAATAGGCCCTAATACAAGAGTTCCAATAAAATAGCCTGCTCCAGCAGCAGCTGCAAATATTTGAGATATTTGAATGCGAATAATATCAGGAAACGATGCAAAAGGGAAAGAAGTGAGATAAAAAACCAAAAATGAACTCATAATTGCCCCAGGGATAACTGCAAAGAAAGATAAAATCACAATATTTCGGTTAGTCTTCCGTTTCCAAATAATTTTAAAATCTTTTCGCGAAATTCTGAATGGATAAGCTAAATTTCCTTCGCGTAGTTGTTCTCCTAAATTTTTATCAAATAATTCCACTGAACTTGCGCCGCGTTCGGGAAATTCGAAAAAAAGCATTAAAACAAAAAGAATTACTGTTATTATAGATAAAATAACAAAAGAAAATTTCCAATGCAAATTCCACACATTTATTGGAGTTATAAAACCAGAAAGAAAATTTCCTGATACATTCCCTAAAGCATTAACAAAAGCCAGAATTCCGAATATTGTTGACCAGTATTTTGCTGAAATATAATCTGCTAAAAGAGAATAAATAATAGGAATGAATGCACCATATCCGATAGCTGTAATAATTCTACCAGTTAAAAATAGTGGAAATGTTTTAGCAATTGTGCAAAAAATTAATCCAAGTATAAAAAATAGAAGAGAGCCTTGCAGGATGCGTTTTCGATGAATTTTATCTATGAGATAACCCCAAATTAGTGAGATTAATGCCCCTATTAATATAAATATTGCTTCTTCAAACATAATGTATGTTAAAGAAGGTAGAGAAAAGTAATCTATAACTATACTGTAAATTGCGGGAATTAAATTCACTGTAGTGGCTCCAATCAATAAAAAGGTAATTAGTATCAAGATCTGAAAAAATTTTACAATTTTTCTACTGAAATTCCTTTTTATACTATTTACACTGATCTTGATCACACTCCTTCTTATCCGTTTTGTTCAATCTGAAATAATACTTTCGATAAAATAACAGATATCATGATAATAAAAATGAACTTAATAAGAATTTTGGGGAAAAAGAAAAAAAATAATATGTTGAAATAAATAACTTTGATTTTTTATTCCATTCTATTTTAGTTCTAGTTGAATAATAGCACCGCATTTTGTACATTTTCTAGCGGATAATGGTAATTTTCTTTTACAAACTGGACAATAATAAAAATCTTTTGAAGGATCTACCTTAATGTTATGAACTTTTGACAGAGATGGATTTTTTATATAGAATTTATCATCATTTTGATAAATTTTTAATTTTTGTTTTCGAATATGGAAAAAAGCACTTCCAATTAAGACAGGGAAAGGTAAAAACCAGATGTTCTCCAGTAAATGCATGCAAAAGTAATAAAATAAAACCATCCAGATATTTCGAGTTGAAGGATCTATAAATTGATAATATTTTTCATCAGAATATCCTAATAATCCAATGATTGGGTCTGAAATTAAAGTTCCCATTAAAAAGGGAATAAAAACACCTATAAAAAACAGAATTAACATGGTTTTAACATTACCTTGTAGATAAAATTTGCCTCCACGAATTGCTTGTCTTCCTCCGTGTTCATCAACAATTATTGCATGAATTATGAAAATTCCTCTAATAAAGAAATATACTCCTGGAAAAATCATCAAGATTGTACCAAATGTAATAATTATCGGAAAAAATATGAGATAAAGAATTGTTATTAATGCTTGCTCTTTGGATCGAAATGGAGCAATAAAGGATGATTTCCATGATTTTGAACCATCTATTTCGTTTGTTTGTATAAAATAGATTTTTCCTGTCGTGATTAACGTTAAGAATAAGATTGAAAAGAAAGGAATTGACCATCTTCCTAAATACGTCAGAGAAGTAAAAATCTGATAATATGTTTTCAAAGAATTTTCTTCTGGAGTTAAATCAGCACTTGAATTGGATATTTTTTCAATAATTGCATTATATTCTGGATTAATACTGTGAATATACCAATCAGCTGGAATATAAATTAATCTAAATAATGCAGTAAAAAAACTTATTGTAACTAATAAACCCAATGTTGGAAGTGCAGTTTTTATAAATAATTTCCAAGCATCGGCAAATACATCTTTTAAATGGATGGAAGTCGGTTGAAGTCCAAGCGTATTGTCCAGAGAAGTAGTATCAAGATCAATTCGTTGTGATTGATTTTTTGATGAAGGATTCATTATTGGTAAGAATGAAAAGTTGTAGAAAATATTTATTATTATATTCTAATACAATTGGTGTCGATAAATTATACAATTTAGACTCTTTGCATTCAATATAAAATATCTTATTCAAATTTTGGTTGAAAAAAATGATTACATATCAAAAAATTCAGCAAGCCTATCAACGAATTAAATCAGAAATTAATCATACTCCTGTAATGACTTCTAGAATGCTAAATAAAGAATTAGGTGCAGAAATTTACTTCAAATGTGAGAATTATCAAAGGATTGGGGCTTTTAAATTTCGAGGTGCTTTTAATGCGATCAGTCAACTTTCTCCTGAACAGAAAAAGTTAGGAGTCATTACACATTCATCAGGGAATCATGCTCAGGCTGTGGCTCTGGCTGCTTCACTTTTAAATATTTCAGCCACAATTGTTATGCCTAAAAATTCTCCCAAAGTGAAGATAAATGCAACTCAAAATACATATGGAGCCCGAGTTGTTTTATGTGAGAATACTGTCCAATCACGACAAGAAACATGCCAAAGAATAATAGAAAATGAAGGTCAAACATTAATTCATCCTTATGATAATGATGAAATAATTGCTGGAGCAGGGACGGCTGCTTATGAATTACTGTTAGATATTAATGATCTTGATATAATAATTACTCCAGTCGGTGGAGGAGGATTACTCAGCGGAACTTGCATTGCTGCCAAAGGATTCAATCAAAAATGCAAAATATATGCCGGAGAACCTTTAAATGCCGATGATGCATATCGTTCATTAATTTCAGGTAAAATTCAGAACAATAGAAATCCAAAAACGATTGCAGATGGACTTCGAACTAATTTATGCCAACGGACATTTCAGATCATCAAAAATAATGTAAATGGTATAATTTGTGTATCTGAGAGTGAAATCATTAGTGCAATGCGTTTTCTATGGGAAAGAATGAAATTAGTTGTGGAACCATCAAGCGCTGTTCCCTTGGCTGCATTAAAAACTGGAGAAATCGAAATCAAAGATAAAAAAATTGGAGTAATTTTAAGTGGGGGAAATGTAGATCTTAATGCATTTTTTGAGTTTCTCTCTTCAAATATTTCCGTTAATTAAATTTTAAAGGGTGGCAGTTAAGTGAAAATTGGATACATTCAATTTAATCCTGTTTTTGGAGAAAAAGAAGAAAATTTTCATCAAATAGAAAAAATAACTAAAGGAATAAACGCTGATTTATTAGTACTTCCAGAATTATTTGGTACTGGATATGCATTTAGGTCAAAAATCGAAGCAGAACAAATGTCAGAAGAACCAGGTGAAGAGACAACCACTTTCTTACAAGATCTTTCATCGTCTACTGGAGCTATTTTAGTAGGAGGATTTATTGAAAAGAAAGGTGATAACATCTTTAATGCAGCCTTAGTGGTAAATGAGAAGCAATTAATTGGCATATATGAAAAAGTTCATCTGTTTTACAAAGAAAAACTTTGGTTTGAGCCAGGTATTAAGGGATTTCAAGTATGGAAATTTCAGAACTGGAATCTGGGAGTGATGATATGTTTTGATTGGATATTTCCTGAATCTTGCAGATCACTTTCATTACAAGGTGCGGATATTATAGCTCATCCTGCGAATTTAGTTCTTCCATATTGTCAACGCGCTATGATCACCAGAAGCTTAGAAAATCGCGTTTTTACTATTACAGCGAATAGATTCGGTGAAGAACATCGTGGAGAAGATAACTTTTCATTTTCAGGAAGTTCCCAAATTACTGATCCAAGTGGAAATGTACTCACTTCAGCAGAAAAAAGTGAAAATAAAGTCGATATTGTTGATATAGATCCTTCTGAAGCAAAGAATAAAGAGATGAACGAATATAACGATCTTTTTAAAGATCGGAGAAAGCAATATTATCATTTATGATTCTTTTAGAAAATTTTAGAAAATTTTAGAAAATTTTTTGAAGTTTTTTGATTCTTTTTGAAGTATATTGAGATATGAGAAAAAAATAAATCTTAACAATATAAAATCATTGATAACATGTAACAATTTTTGGATAGATAAGATTTTACAAATTCTTTTATGGAAAAATCACCAAATTATCAATATATAATGCCAACCATTCATCTTGAAAAATCAGCTCAATCTTTAATGCTAAATTTAGGTGATCATACCATAAATTTTCATCTTCATAATGATATAATTTATTTTTCTCTTCAAAATGACACTATATCTTTAAAAGGCTGTACTGGGGCAATTTTTTTGCAGAAAGATCGAAATTTATTCAAATTATTTCCATCTATCATTAATAAATCCTTAGCTACCACTGAAATTATAGATTTTAATAACGAAATAGGAACTGGTAAGCAAATTCAATTAAAATGTTATTTTAAATCATTGGAAGATTTAACACTGGAGCTTCCATGCCGATGGCGCTTTCAATTTTATACATCTCGAAAAAATGGTCTGAAATTTCATTCTAATCCTTTTTTTTTAAGTATTCAGATATTAATTGATTTAATTCCAACTAAGTTGGCATCTTATGGATTATATGCTTATGCACCATTATATTGTGAAAATAACGGAACATTACATTTGATACAAGAAAATAAGATTCAAAATCCAGAGAATATCACTTTCTTTTCAAACGGATGGCAGTCTTGGTCGAATAATTATTTACTTACCTATTATGATAAATGGGTATCATCACCTGTTAAATTGGCACGCATTAACATGGAAAATCAAGAAAAATTACTTAAGGGTAGATACCAGAGTGAATGGCATACAGTAATTTCTGATATAGCAAGCCAATCGAACTTAATTCTTAGCTTTATTACTCTTAAAGACCAATTCTCTCGAATTGTAATGAATCGTCTCAAATCTGAAGGAAAAATAGAATGGTTATGCGCTTATTCACAATGCGATTCAATTATCCTTCAAGATTTGAATGAAGGTTTGCGTAAATCGGAAATCTTAATGGTCACTTTAAATATAACTCCTGAAGCTTATGAAATCTTAACAGAAACCTGTAGAATTGGAGGTTTAATAGCAAAAAAACCAAATGCAGATAAAATCTTAACTGGGTGGTGTAGCTGGTACTATTATTACACTAAAGTTAAAGAAACAGATGTTATTTCAAATTTGGAGTTCTTTAAGAATCATATCGATTATCCAATTGATTTAATCCAGTTAGATGATGGCTATCAAAGAGCTATTGGAGATTGGGGAACGCAAAATTCCCAGTTTAATTCAAAATTTCCTCATGGTTTAAAATGGTTAGTAGAGAAAATTCATCAAACATCGTTTCAAGCAGGACTTTGGATTGCACCCTTCTTTATGACTAAAAATTCAGAATTCTTTCAAATGCACAAGGAATGGATACTAAAAAATAAGAAAAATATGCCTGTATCGACTGCTTTCAATTGGGGTGCAAACCAATATGCCATTGATCTAAGTCGAACTGAAGTATTGGAATATTTATCTAATCAAGCCAGAACTATATCTAACGAATGGGGTTTTGATTTCCTAAAAATCGATTTTTTATATGCTTCAGAAGTAATTGATTTTATTTATCATGATCAAAAATATTCACGCGCTCAAATTCTCAGAAGAGGTTTACAATCAATTCGAAATGGATTCGGTAATTCAAAGAAGATATTAGGATGTGGTTGTCCTCTTGGTCCTGCAGTAGGGATGGTTGATATCATGCGTATAGGCCCTGATACGGCAGCAAGTTGGTTTAAAAACGAATTTTTGTTCTATAAACTAGCAAAAATTTCGGTAACATCTTTAAAAGCTGCCTTAAAATCAACAATTCAACGTTCTTATATGCATAATACTTGGTGGATAAATGATCCTGATTGTGTAATTGTCAGAGAAAATCGATCCCATCTAACAGAAGCCGAAATTCAGTTAGAGTTGACCATTTTTGGTTTAAGTGGAGGACAAATATTGATTTCTGATGATGAAAAACTTGTAAGTCGAGAACGTCTGGATCTCCTTAACCGATTATTACCACCTTATTCACATAAATTCAAAAAATTGCCTTATCATGAAAGTATTAAATTAGTTAATCAAGATCAAGACTTAATACCGGAGTCAATCCCATTAGATATATTTTCTTCTCAAAATCCTTCTCTTTATGCTAAAACTATTAGGATATGTGATATTGATGCTTCAGAAAGGCATTTAATTTGTGTCATCAACTGGAAAAATCAAAAATCAGCAAAAACATACAAGTTAAATCAACTAATTATATTTAGATACTGTAATTTATATAAACAAGGACAGAAATTTGTTGTTTTTGATTATTGGAATGAAGAAATATTAGGAATTTATAAAATAGATGAAAATATTTTATTGCAACCAATTCCTGCACATGGTTGCAAATACTTAGCAATAATTCCACTTATTCAAGTTGAAGCCTTTCCTTTATTTATTTCATCTACCGTTCACATTTGCCAAGGAGTATTAGAAATTAAAAGACTAGAAATAAATGAAAAAAGTGGTGCAATGACAATCAATTTGGAATTACCAGGAAAGCATGCAGGTGATCTCTATTTCTTTGCTAAAGAAAAATTCTCAGTTCCATCATGTACTCACACAATTACAATAAAACAGATAAAATGGGGCTTTATTTATAAAATTCATGTATATATTGAATATTCAAGTAAAATTGAAATTGTTTGGGAAAGAAGATAAAAAAATATTTATTTATTTATTTTACTTTTAGGATTTTCTTTACAATTGGAGTAAATTCTTCAAATTCATAGATATTTCCACTCCAATTTTTCATTGTTTCTGGAGTTATGAATTTTTCAAAGGCATCTATAATAGCAGTTAGAATTTGATCAATTTTTTTTTCTTTTAATTTTGTTTCCTTACCTACAATAAATACATAATAAAGTGGCATTTTTTTTCCAATTCGTAACATTATCCGTAGTTTACCAAGCTCAAATGTTGAAATAAAATCACCACTAGCCATACGTGCGAATTGTAAGACGCCTGTAAGGTAACTGGCAGTTAATAACATTGATTGATCTTCCTTATTTTCTGCTTTTGTTGTGCAGAAATAAAATAGAATCTGACCACCGCGATCTAGAATGTATAATTCTTGTCGTTTGCTCATTGTAATACTCCGATATTTGTACCTAGTTAAATTTTTGTTCTATTTAAATATATTTTTCCAGATTATCATAGATAATTCGCTTTTTTATGAATTTCTCAATTATTTACATTGTTTATTCAAAAAAAACAAAAAAAAAGTTCTAATTAATAAAAAAAAATACATGGCTTTACATTTAATCAGTTGCAGAAATATCTTCACTTGCTGATTCTTTCTTAGCGGTTTCGTAAGTTTTCTTGAAAATATAATATTGGTCCTTCAAGGTATCTAAAGCCATTAAGAGAACTTGCTCATTTTGTGATTTTTCACGATATTGTTTTCGAATAGTATCTATCAGATATTCTGGATAAATTGGCTCAAGTTTAAAATCACAGGTAAGACAATAATATTCATTACCATTTGTATCTTGAAAAACTGCAATCATTTTATTTTCCCACATGATTTTCAAGACTTGATCCACATCATCTACTCCCTTTTTACGGAGTTTTTCCAAATCATTACGAGTAACAATCGCTTCACGTATCAATTTTAAAACTTCATAAGCAGGAGGATTTAAAATAATCTCTTCAATAATCTTAAGATTATCTGCTTCACTTGGGATATAATTTGTAAAGAAATGCCTTACTTCAGTTCTATACATATCAACCAGAGTTTCTGGAAGATGTCTATCCACAGGATCTTTCAACAATTGAATTGGTGGGAGTCGAAATATAGCAAGATCTTCAATCAGAAACACTAAATCTGATGAAATACCCTTTACAGAAACGACTTTAACCATACCATTTTTTACAAGCGATGCAATAATATTTTCAGAATCGACCAGACCATCTCGATAGACATCTCGTAACCAAACTGCAAGCTCGGATTTTGGGATAGCTACTTCTTGGTGTAATCGATTAATTATCAAACGCTTTATCTCGTTATTTATGATAGATGCATAACGTTGTTCTTGGGTTAAAGTTGGGTAAACAGATAATCGTTGGAAATAAGTCGGCAAGATTTGTTCTAAATTTGGAGTCCCAATATTTGATAAAATCTGCCGAGATATTTCGATCATCCCTTCTTCAAATGAGTCGGGATCTTCACTCGTTAACAGAAGAAGAATCACATAAATAGAAGATTCTGGACCTGTATAATAAGAAGCAAGGTTTATTGGCCCTGCTGTGAGTGAAACCATACCTGCTTCTCCGGTAAACTCATGTTGCGAATATAGCTGCATCATGGTTTTTTCTTCTAAATTGATTCCTTCGGGATATGTTGCAACGATTTCAACACCAGTTCGTTCATCCCAATGCATTATAACCATTCCACTTGGCATTTATAAACCTCCTCCTTGTTTTTGGTCGTCATGACCAATTTTAGAACCTATTTTGAGAGCTTTTGGACCTTTTAGGTCTAAAATATCTTCTAAATCTAGATCAAGGAATTTCCAAGCATTTCCATATTTATCAGCAAGAAGTTCATGATAACTACGCATAATTGGGTCATCACTGATCGTTGCATTTTTACTAATTTCCTTCATTGTCTGATCGATCTTCTTAATTGTTTCAGGAATTCTGAGATATCGAATATATTTTGTACTTCCAACAATAGCAATTGCAATTAGAGCTACACTTCCACCAATATAAACGAAAATCTTCGGGATATGAGTACCTGCAATTACATATTCTGGAGGTGTTATTGAAATTGTTATTGTATATGGATTAATTGAATAGTTGGCTTTCTGAATGTAAATCGTGGCAGAATCAGTAATGGCAGAAACCAATGCATTATATTCATCCGTATCAGTTTTAATAATATATTCATACACTCCAGCTTGTTTCTCTTCAAATGTATATGTTTTTCCTCGATAATTCATAGTAACAGTAGCATTTGTCAATGGTTGATTACTATTCACGGGATCAGTCAAAGTTAATTGAATGATTATATCTTCTCCTTGTGGTTGAGATACCACATTATCTTGTAATTCCGTTGGAACTGTCAATTTTACTGGTTTTGGTTCAATTTGTATTGTAATTGAACCAGCTCGCTCTAGATAGTTTGCTTTACCCATATGAATTATCAAAAGGTAAGTGCCAATTGATCTATTTGCAGTATCGAAATCTAGAAGATAGATCCCATTCCCTAACTCTTGAAGCTGGCCAATTTGAGTTACACCACCAACTTCCCATTCATAATAAGCTAAATCAGCATTTTCAATTCCATTTCCCATTGCATCTTCATAAGTAATCATGAAAAGATGTTCTGTAGTTACATTTATCTTCAAAGTATCTTGTAGAAAGATTGAATTATTAATAGTTGTTTCAATTCGATTGATATCTACATAAATACTTATTGTTTGAGTTGCATATTGCGATTTTGCTGCTTGGATATGAATTGTATATGTTCCAACTCCAAGGAATTGAGTAGAATTGAAAGTTATTTCATAATGACCACTACCAGTATGAAGTAATTCTCCTGTAAAATCTGCAATCTGTCCAACAGAATATGTAATTAATGCATCTGTGATTGGAATGTCATTCACCAGATCTTCATATAAAATACTAATAGTGAAATTTTCATTCCAAGTCAAAGAATAATCAACAGAATAATCACTCGTCATGTTAGTTGTTACTGTTAAAACATTTACTGTAATTAGAACTTCACGAGCACCATAGGTTGATTTTGATGCAGAAATTATAAATGTATAAGTTCCGGTTTGCTCTAAAAGTGTGCTTGAAAATTCAATTAAGTAAATACCAGATCCTTGACCGGTTAAGTTCCCAGTAAAGCTAGAATCATCTGTAAGTGTATATGTGACAGAAGCATCGTTTATAGCAACAGGGTTATTCAAATTTGTAATATTCATATATTGAACTTGAAGTGTGATATTTTGAGTCCAATAAAGTGTGATTTCTTCATTTGAAGCATTTAGTTGAGTTGGAATTAAGCCAATATCAACAATTATGCTTAATTGTTTCGTTTCATATTGGTTCTTTGTTGCAGTGACTAAAAATGTAAAAGTACCCTGGCCAAAATCGTCAGCATTTAAGGTAATATTATACCAACCACTTCCAATATGAGAAATTACTCCAGTATCAGAAAATCCATTTGGTCCTGAAACTTCATATGAGACAGTTGCATCAGATGTTATTGGTACAGGAGTTCCTGTTTCATTATTTTGGTAAAGTAAAGCGAGAGTAAATGAATTACCTAATTGAACTACTATTGATTCATCTGCAGCAGTTAAGGAAGTAGGTATTGTTGCAACTTCTACTGTAATGGTTAAATTACGTGTTACATAATGGTTTTTTTGAGCAATAATGTTATATACATAAGTTCCTTTCTCTGGTAAATCTTCAGATGGATTAAAGGATTTTAAGTAAATTCCATCACTTGAATGGGTTAAAAATCCAGAACTTGTATATCCATTAGGACCAATTACAGTGTAGGTAATTGTTCCATCAGTTATTGGAACAGTACTTGCTCCATGAGTATCTTCAAATGTACAATTTAATGTATAATCATTTTCCCAAGCAACTGAAATTAAGGTGTTTACAGTTGTCAATCTAGTGGTGATTTGATTTACATTTACAATAATTGAAATTCGCTGTGTTTCATATTCTGATTTACTTGCTTCAATTTGGATTGTATAAGACCCTGTAGTTCCAAACATCGTTGAGCTGAAATCTTTTGAATAATATCCACTACTTTGGAAATCTAATGTACCTACAAGGCTATCCATTCCAGAAACACTATAAGAAACGGATGCATCTGTCGAAATTGGTATTGGGTTTTGTGAATCTGAAACATCTTCATATGTTACTCCCAAAGTGAAAAGTTCTCCCCAATATATATCAATAGTTGTCGCATCAGGTGTTAAACTTGTCTGTACAATTGCAATATCAACAGATATTGTAAGTACTTGAGTTTCATATTGATTTTTAGTAGCTGTAATCACAAAAGTATAGGTTCCTGCTTCAGGAAAAGTATGATTTTCTGCATTATATGTGATATTATAATCTCCATTACCTGTGTGGGATAATTGAGTATGATTTTCATAACCATTTGGTCCAGTAAAATCAACAGAAACATTCCCATCAGTAATAGCAACAGCAGTACCTCTAACGTCCATGAATGTTGTTGAGATTGTGAAACTTTCACCCCATGTTATAGCAATATT
The DNA here is from genome assembly GCF_054039255.1 of Candidatus Harpocratesius sp. Lineage (NCBI taxonomy): Archaea > Promethearchaeati > Promethearchaeota > Promethearchaeia > Promethearchaeales > Promethearchaeaceae > Candidatus Harpocratesius > Candidatus Harpocratesius sp. The sequence goes on along the minus strand of NZ_JBPLBG010000035.1, from coordinate 68,118 downwards.
AGACACTGGAGTTGTAAATTCCGTAGGAACAATTGATATATCAACAGTTATCCATACTTGACTTGTTTTGTAAAATTCCTTTTCAGCTAAAATTTGGAAATTATATTCACCTGCTTGTCCAAAATCAGTGCTATTTAGCGTAATACTGTAAATTCCAGGAGTTGCAGTTTCAGTTAATGGATGAGGTGTAAATGTTGGATCTCCGAAAATATAATAATAGACATCAGCCCCACTTACAGCAAGATTATTTACAACATCGGTATAATTTATTGTAAATGTAAAGTTCTCTTCCCAATAAAGCTCTATAGGATCAATGTAATCTGCACTATTAATGGAAGTATTAATCTCTTTAATAATCAAATCAAATGAAAGCGTCTGAGAACTATAATTCAGATGACTAACATCAAAATTTATTTGATATTGTCCCAAACTTGCTACCTTTGATGTGTTAATTGTGAAAGTATAGTTTGTGTATCCACCATTACTTACTTCATTCATTGCTTGATTTGAATCATAATCCCAATCAATGGTTGCAGTGGCACTGCCGACATCTGCAGAATTTGCCTGATAAATTAAAGTGACAGAAACTTGAGTTCCATAATATACTTCAAGAGTAGATCCAATCAGAGATGATTCAGTATAGACTGCTGCAGTTGTAGCGATCGGATTAATTGTTATTGTTTTTACAAGAGGGGTTGGATCTCCACCATATCCTGTAGTTGATGCCCAAACACTCAATTGATAAACATTGCTAGCTTCATCCACTGAAATTCCATCATTTTCAGGATTGATCTTAATACGATAAACTCCAGTACTTATTCGAGTGACACTTGCATTGTAATATACTTCTTGCAATGATTCTACATTTTCTAAACGAACACCTACTGTATCAGCGTTAAATAATGTAGCTGGATTTGATTTGTAAGAAACAGATACATTTACATCAAATGATAGCGTACTTGAAAAATCAAAGTTGGTTGGAATAGCGGTAATATTTGTAAGATATGTTTGATAATCATCAGGATAGATAGATACGTTAAATGTTACTTCATTATATCCAGCTAAAGTAAAATTATAGAAATCTACAAAATTTCCACTATCACTTACATTTTTAAATGGTTTTTTACTCCCTCCATAATAAATATATGCGGTATAGTTTCCTTGTGAAGATGATCCATCTTTTAATTTATACCAAAAATTAAATCCAAACGAATCTTGAGCAATACCAAGTTCATCACTTGTTAAATTGACTAGTGAAATTCCATTTTGAATAATTTCTACCATTGCACCTTCAATATTAGTTCCATCAGGATCAACTACAGTAATTTTTTGCTGAGCAATAGGGATTTCTACATTCTTTACATATGTTTCTTGTAGTTCCATATAGATTTGACCATATTGAACAATATTTGAATCATTATGCGTACGAATCTTTATATTTAATCCATATATTGGTTTAACATAATTCCAGAGATAATATTCTTCTGACCAATCTTTAACATTATTTCCAGTAAAATCTTCAGTGTATGTTTTTAATAAATTAAATCCACCTTGATTATCTAAACCATAAATATCAACTCTAGAAATATATGAACTAATATTTGAGAGAGAAATATTCAACCAATTTATTGATTGCTCACCGATTTGATTAATGGAAGTACCAGTAGTTCCATTTGCATAAATAAACCATTGATATTCATAATCTCCACCAGTTAAATCAGTTGGAACACTTGCATTTAGATCATATGCTGATTCAGTTAGATCTTGTTGATCTAAGGAACTATTAAGAACAGGTGTAATTGATGGGTTGTAATTAGTATTTTGATAATCAACAGAAAACTTATATAGATTTCCAGGATTTCGATTTAACCAAATAGCAGATGCCTCACCAGAACCATCCAAAGTATATTCAGCAAGATTTGAAGTATCACCCCAATTTCCTTCGTAAAGAGTAAGATTTCCGAGACTCACAGGGTTGTTATCTACATCATGGACTTTGAAGTGAATCTGCCATAAATCTGAATCGATAAGGAATGATTCTCTAGTATTATTTATGGTAACTGTTCCTGAAAAGACAGAATGATTTCCAAATTGATTTTGGATTGAAACATTTAAGTTATATGTTGCAAAATCAAGATCTGTAAATTGTGCAGTCCCATCAGATGAAGTACTTAAAATCTCAGAATAATCTCCAGGACCGTTCTTATTATCTAATATAACACCCAAATTGGAAATTGGATATTTATCAACATCATAGACTTGTATTGTAAGATCCGGTGGTTTTATTTCTGAAGAATAAGTTGAAATTACAGGCGCAGCTGCAACTATACGAGAATCATATGCACCAAAAATATTTGTCATTTGACTAGAATATACATAATAATTACCGATATAATATCCTTCTTCAGGACTTTGCCATTCTGGATTTGTCATATCAGATTGTTCCCAAACAACCATACGTCCATCATAGTAGGTACTTGTATCAGGTCCACTAAAACAATTAGCAACAATTTCAAGATTACCATCATTATCAGGATCACCAAATCGTGGAAATGTTATTCTTGAAAACAATACGTCTTCATTATACCATTCCATCTGACCTAAATTGACTGAGTTATCTCCATCTACTTCATATACTCGGATGGATGTTGAATTGGTATTTTCATTATTACCCATTAATATTTCCATTTTGCCATCATTATCCCAGTCAGCAACATCAGAAACCATACCATTTGGTGTGTTTGTTATGAAATTAGCTTTCCATTCTAAAGCAGTTCCATTCCATTCCCATAAATGGATATAGCCATAATAATTTCCACTTAGTAAAACCTCAATTTTTCCATCAAAGTCAATATCTTCAGCAATTATTGAATAAACATAGCCAGGAATACGTTGATCAGTAGAGTTACTTGAATCACCATACCAATCATAAGAACCAGTAGAAGTATTATATAGAAAATATCCAAATCCATAATTTCCTGCATAATTACCTACTATAATATCCATCCAACCATCATTGTTAAGATCCACTAAAGATGCATGCATCATTCGATATGGAAGAATTAAGCGATTTTCGATATACATTGTTTTATTTGGATATAATCCATATATAACGATAGAATATTTGCTATTTGCATCATAATTATAATCAGGAGCAACGATTTCAGCTTTTCCATCATGGTCCATATCCCATGCATAAATATCATAATGAGTACTTCCGTAAGTGGTATTTAATCCCTCAAAATAGTATCGTGTATTCCAAATAGATTGCCACTGCCCTGTTTGGCTATTATAATCAATAAATTTAAAATCATCATTTATATCATTCATTACTAGTTCCACATTACCATCACCATCAAAATCACCAGGTGCCATATCAAAAAGATTCTGTAAATAATCATATTGGCGTGGTTCTCCCATGGTTAAAGAGAGATCTTCATCCCAAATAGTTAATTCACCATATCCAATATCTGCGCTTTTTCGATAACTTCCATAGGCTAAATGATAATTTCCATCACTTACTGGGTCGGAATACCAATTGTAATTAGTTTTCCACGTTAAAGCGGACTCGAGAGAATCCTTTGGACCATTTGATATGATATCAAAATACACCATTAAGGTGACATTTGTATTTGCCTCCATCTTTCCAGGAATTTCAATCCATAGACGACCAGTTGCATTATTCAAAGCATTAAAAACATTTTCTGTGGGAATAAATAAGGATTTTAAGAGATATTGCTTTGAATCAGAATAACTTGAGTTAGCAATAATCATAGAACCTGATGCATCATATTGAACCACTCTGATGGAATTTTCATCAAATTCTTCCGATGATAAGCTTAAATCGCTTAAGATCGAAGTGAAATTAAGATATAAATTAATAGAATAGTCTGTTCGATTATAGAAGGACGAATTTACTTCTATTGGAAAACGATATGTCCAATCAGTGCTCCACCATTCATATTTTAATCCAGGATCATAATTTGCAGAACTTGCAGGATTAAAATTGGGAACTTGGATATCATTTGTAGGCGAAAATCCTGTTTCATCTGAAAATGTGTCCTCCTTAAAAAAAAGCAAAGGAGAACTCTGAGATGATTCAGAATTAGAAGAAATTGCGATATTTACATTCCAAGTCGATAAAGAAAGTAAAAATATCACAATTACACCCGAAATATAACGAGAGTTCTTAGAATTCATATGAAAACCACTTATCATTGAACTTTTGATTATACGAATCACATTATTTTGTTGTAAATAATTAAAGAAAAATCAAGTTAAGTAAACCTATAAACATTTGCTGATAGAGTAATTGATAAAACTAATCTTGAAAATGAAAAAACACAAAATTTAAATGTAATTTCTCAAAATTAGATAAATTTATTAAATTTACAGGAAAAAAAAGGAAAAATATATGAATGAGTAAAAAAATCTTGAGAATCTGATAAGATTTTAAAATATAAAGCTTTGGATGATATAAACTATTTTTAAATAGATTATTTTTGTACCCCACCAGAAGATTATTAATTCAATATATGCTTCAATAATACCCACTATTGTATCAAACACAAAATGACAACCCAGCATTATTCGAGAAAATGCAATTAATAAATTTAAAATAATGATAAAAGGAAAAGTCCAAAAAGGTAACCAAATTAAAGCAATTAGTCCATATAATATGGTAGAATGATGACAATGGCCAGATGGAAAACTGTAACCATATCCGGTTCTATCCAAGCGAATGATTGTCTCATTTTGCTTAAATGGACGATGTCTTTTAATCACGAATTTTATTACATAATAAATCACAAAAGATTGAAAGAATCCTGTAATGAAGATTGCCAAATATGTTAAATCCTTAAAATACCATCCATAAACTCCAAAAAAAATAAAAACAAGAAGCCACAATCTTGGATCTCCAAAATATGATATAATCTGCCAAATCCAACGGTTTTTTTTGAAGATCGAATTATGATAAAGAAATTCAGTTAATTTCTTATCTCTAATATCCAGTATCGGAAATTTTTGAGCGATTAAATCAGATTCCTTATTTCCATTTGAATATAACGTAGCATTATTTTTCTTATCTATAGTGTCACTTTTTTGTTGTGTCATTATTATTCTCCAGTCTTTTTTGTAGTTTTAAAGCCATAATATGAAGCTTCATAATTTCAAAAGGAACGCGTAAGCAAAATCGAACATGAAATCCTGAATACGTTTGCTTACGATAAAAGTTAAACAAACTCATATAGTGTTTTGAAAAACCGTGAGAAGTAAAATAATCACAGATTTCGGTCAATTTGGCTGTTTTCTGAAATAAATAAAAAAAAGAAGCGCGAAGAGCCCATTTATATGCTTCTAAAATATATTTATTAAATTTCCGATCAAACGGAATAATTAATATCGCCCCATAAGCCAAAAAAAGTGTCATAAAAAGAGATTTTAGAATTTGTAGATATGAATATGGTGTTTCATCCATTGATAAATCCAATTGTCCGTATAAAACAGTTGCACCTTGTTTTAACGAATCAAGGACAATTTTATCAGGAGCTAATAACCTTGAAACAGTTCGATTTACAGAAAGAATTCTTGCAAATTTATCGTTCTGCCAATCAGCTTCCCTACATATGAAATGAGAACAAAACATTCCAGTTTTTCGCTCTACAACTCGAAGAATTCTCTCAATTAAATTTTTTGGATATGAAAGATAATCATGTTTAATTTCTATGGTTTGTAAAATATGATGAATTTTTTTGATCTTCCTAAATGATACTTTATTTGAAACAACTAACAATAAATCTACATCTGAATTATTAGTAATTGTTCCATAAGAAAGAGAACCAAATAATACAATAGATTTTATTGAATCTTTACCAAGATAATGAGAAACAGTAGAAACGACCTCAAAAATATATTTTTCTGCATCCTTCGGCAATTTTAAAATTCCATTATTTATAGCTAAAAAATTGTCTGTTTGTTTAGAAATGCGTGGACTAATCGAATTTATATGGCTCACAATGAAAAATCACACAATTTAAAAGAATATTAAAAATAAAAAAAAGATTGCTATTATTTTTACTATTATTCGAAAATTCCTTGAAAATTTAAATTAAAAAAAAAAATTATCGGACTTTGCCGAGTTTAAAAGCAATCCTAAATCCAGAATGAACTGCATCTAAAATTGTGCCAACTTTTTTGGCATCTCCAATATATTTTACTTTTGGTTTTGAAGAATCATTCTGGTTATTTATAAATTCTTTTAATTCTTCTCCAAAAGAGCGATTTGGAATGACACCTGTCGCCAAAATAAAATTATCAACATTACCTATGCTTAAAATTCTATCTTTATCAGATTCTGGAGCTGAACGTATTTTATAGAACACAGTATTATTTTTTAATTCAATAATATCCGCATTAGTTATTACATTAATTCCTAATTTTTTGATTTCATCTAAAAAGACCCATTTTGTTGATTTTCCTATACTTTTTCCAATTTTAGGAAGATATTCAATGATTGTTACCTGTCGATCTCCACGAAATGTACGTTGCATGGCTTCTGATGATTCTAAAGCACCATAAAAACTTAAGAATCGAGCAATATTAGGAGACATTGCACCTTTTTTTGCAGCCCAAAGTGCAGTTTCCACACCTGTTGCTGCACCTCCAATTATTACGATATTTTTACCAATTAGAATATCACCATTTAACGCTTCATCAGCAAAACATACGTTACAATTTTGATTTCCGTTAAATCCAGGAATTGGCGGTATTTTGAAATTTACTCCTGTAGCTATAAGAATATAATCTGGTTTTTCATTCAATATTTCTTTCATTTCGATTTTTGTGTTTAATTTAAGATCAATCTGCAAATCTTTAATTTGATTTTGATAATAATCAATAATTCGCCGAATTTCTTCGCGACCAGGAGGAACATGTGCCACATTGATTTGACCTCCAATTCGGGAAGATTTTTCGAAAATTGTTACTTGATGACCATTTTTAGCCAATACTCGAGCAGCTTCTAAACCTGCTGGACCTGCACCTATAATACACACTTTTTGTGATCGGGTTGCAGGTTTAATCTCTTGCATTTTCAATTCATTCATAGCTAGTGGGTTTATTGTACATTGCAGCGATTTTAATTGGAAAATACCATCAAAACATCCTTGATTACAACCAATACAATATCGAATTTTGTTTAAAGAATTTGTTTGAATTTTTCTTGGAAGATCTGGATCAGCAACTAAAGGACGACCGAAACAAACAGCATCAGCATAGAAATCTTGTAATAATTGTTCTGCTATCATCGGTTCATTAATACGATTACTAACAAAAACAGGTATTTCAACAACTTTTCGAATTTCTTTTGCAAGGTATGCAAAAGCTGCAGGAGGAGTATCCATTGGTAATTGTGGTACTCTTGTTTCATGCCATCCTCCAGTAACATTAAGATATTCAATTCCAGCTCGCATATATGCTTGAGCAATTTTCTTTTTCTCTTTATAAGTATTACTTCCAGGAACAAAATCATCTCCAGATAAACGACAACCGATTATAATTTTATTTCCATAGCTTTTTTTCATCTTTTGAATTAATTCTAATGGAAATGTTAGCCGTTGTTCTAGGGTAGAACCACCATATCTATCGGTTCGTTTATTTTTCAATGGAGATAAGAATTGATCAATTAAATAACCCGCTGAACTTAAAATTTCAACACAATCAAAACCAGCATCTACTGCTCGTTTACCTGCTTTAGTTATTATTTCAATTTCTTCTTCAACTTCAGAGGTAGTAAGTTCCCGTGGAATTTCATGTGTAAATTTGGAATAGACAGCTGAACTAGATACTGCTTTTTCACCAATAATTCTGCTGTATGCATATGCTCCTGCATGATAAAGTTGAGCACAAATTTTTGCACCTTCATGATGTACTTTATCAACTAGAGTTCGTAAACCAGGAATATATTTATCATCGGCCAATGAAAGCATAAAAGGTGCACTAGCTCCTCGTTTAGAGACTGAAATTCCACCAACAATGATCATTCCTATTCCTCCCTCAGCTCTACGACGGTAAAATTCAGTTATTTTATCAGTAACAAAACCATCATCAGAAGCACCTAAATGCATCGCTGGCATGATCATACGATTTCGTATGTTTAAATTCCCAATATGAAAGCTTTCTATCAATTTATAAAATTTCATATATGAAAGCAGAATTTTGATAGTATATAAAGCCTTTTTTTTAATGCTTTGGAACCTTGTGAAAAAAAAAAAATTAGAAAAATATATTTGTAAAATCGAAGATGTTTTTAAAAACAGACTCTAAATTCTCAATTAAGCATGCTACACGATAATAGTCATAAAAAGTATGACCATCTTGGAGAATTTGAGTATTAGGTGAAAGAGTTAACCATTTTTTTTCTAATACACTTCCATCCCTTCGAAATTTTTGAATTAAAGACATTACATTTTCGTTCATTCCAACAGAAGAACCTTTTTCTGAAACAAAATCGCGGAGTAAATCGGCTAATATGCCATATTCATCATGAATAATAATGAAAAAATCTTTAAGATAATTCAGTAAACCAAGTTCTATGATCACTTTATGAAGATCACCTAAAATATTAGCAATTTCCTTCAAAGAATCCCCAACATCTTCAATAATTTTTGCAAGTAACCTCAAATCAATCAGTTTCTTATGTGAATAATTTAAAGGTTTGGAAATTTGTGGATGTTCAAAGATTGTACGGATTTGTCTTACAATAAAAAAATAATAACGATCTATTTTTTGATCTTGATCATTTAATGAAGAGATTCTTTCAAAATTTTGTGTTTCTAGAGATTCTTGAAGATCATCCAGCATCCATATTAAAATACTGAAACATTCTCTGATATATCTTGGAATCTCTTCTTGAAAAATACTTTCTGGACTCTCAGAAAAAACATTCTTTATTAATAATTTATGATTAGACATTTGATTTAAATTCCAATTGAATAATAAACGCTCTTGAGCTTGTTCAATTTGTTCAATTAATTTTCTTGGAATAATAGATTTACTTAGTATCTCAACACCTGCAGCTCCGTTCATGTAATAACTTATAAGAATTAATTGAATTCCCTTTTCATCAATAAATTTTGGATTTTTCTTTAAAACTGCATCTAAATCGAATCTATAGATAACATTTTTTTTTGATTTTTCAAGAGATGTAGGATAAAGCGCTAAAGATCCATCTGCTTGTTCATACATGTTAATTACTGTCTCTCTCTTAGGATTTTGGCTATTTGAACTGGGTGACAATCCATGTTTCTGAATCCAGTATTTAGGTAGTGTTATAGCATAGCTGTATTTGGCAAATTTCTGTATTTTTCTTTGATTGAGTTCCATTTTAAACCCCAAAAAGGATTTTTTAAAAGCATATTACGAATATTACGAATATACTAGTTTATATTACTAATTAGTTAAAAATTCTTTCTTTTAAAACATGAAATATTTCCTCATTTTCGCCCCAAAGAGTAAGGTAATCAAGATTTAAACCTTCTCTTTCAGATTTTACTGTAATTGATGTTGGGACTGTCAAAATTTTACCTTTGAAAATTTGTGTATTTATTTTAATTTGGAATGTGCTTGTTATGCAGTTTTGCACATCTTGACTTAGAAGGTCTTTGCAAGATGATCTATCTGCTGAAAATTTATATTCGATTAATGATCTGGCATTTTTTTTTAAGTATCCCTTCTTTTCCAATTTATATCTAAATTGTAGACCATTTACATGGTAATCATGTAAAAAATGTATCAACTTCTCCATATTGCTTTCTGCATGCACTTTAACTAAAATAAACCCGCCAAACAAAACTTTCTGATTTTCAACTGTAATAAACTCGACTGAATTCAATTTAAACTGCCGTCTTTCTTGATTTAAAGCAATCGTTATATCATATTCACCATTAAAAATACTCAATTTGGTAGAATTATGCACATTTGCAATCAATTGTTTAATTATTGGTGATACATTTTTTGGAATTATATGATAATAGACTTTTTTTGAAGATTCTTCTTTGGTGGAAGATTGAGCAGCATCAAGAATTGTTACAATATCATAATAATTTTCTTTCTGGGTTTGAAGGTGATTTTGAGTTTGTTCTATCTCTTTATTCAGTAATTCTCGAAAGATTTTCTGTTCAGAAATTCCATAAGTTAATGGCTTAATCCCAACTGGTATTATCCACCCTTTTTGCGAAAGTTTTTTTAATCGACGATAAATTTGTGGATTATTACTTTTTACCTGAGGAAATATCCATTTTTGAAGATCTTTTACTGTGGCTATTTTATTTTGAATAAGTTGAAAAATAATCTCCAAATCATAAGGATTCGAAAAGAAAGCACCCAATTTTTGATGTAATGTGGCAGATTGAAGAGAGTTGATCATCTTAAGCAGAGTCCTTTATTAAACTGAATTATATTTTGATAAATATCGCACTTTTAGTATGATTTATTTTTTACACCATTCTTTGGTTGAGAATGCCATTTTTTGTAATTCTGGCTCAATCTCTTGCCTGGATTTCACTTTGATAGCTTTAGTTACTGAATGAATCAATTTTTGCATATGTCTTTGTGCTTCTTGGACATTCTTTAGAAATTCCCGCTCACCGATTCCCATAACAATAGTTATAGGAAATATCTCAATTTCTTTTGGTTTTATCGAAGAAATCTTCCACTGCAACCCTACTGCTTGATCACCAATTTTTGGATTTAGAATATCTCGTAAATGAAGTCGTTCTGGAGAAATCAAAAGATCAGATGGTGAATTTCCTTCAAAATGCGTTGGAATCCTTTCTGGTGTGGATGCAATTCCAGCTATGAGACTTTCCTCACATGAAAATCGTGAATCATATTGAAAAATCACTCCTAAATGTTGATTGTACTTCACTTGATCAGAATCATAGAAATCAGGACCATAAATATCAAAATCGTAAAATTGATAAAAATTAAAATCAGTTAGAGGCAAATCAGTTGCATTAAGAAATGAATAGAAGAAAATAACATAAGGTTGGTTCATAAATCGATAAACATCTACATATTCAAAGATTTGAGCATGATGTGAAATATTTCCTTGGAAGATTTTTTGCAATTTTGGATGGTTATATAAAGAATAACAATAAGTAAACCTAGAAAGAGTTGAATTTTCATTATGTTTGGCATTTATCATAGAAAATACGGGCAAATCAGCTTTTACTCCAATTGCATGAGAATTTTCCAAACTTCTAATAAAAATAGGAATATTTTGAAAGTTAAAAAATAAACACGGACCATTAAGATAGCGCTGCGGTAGATCTAAAACAATTTTCTTTTGATATGATATATTTTTTAAAGTATAACCAAATGAATAGCCTTTTTCTTTACAATTTACACAAACAGTTTCGTAATCAATATCAACCAGCATTTCATCCACAACGTGCAAAAATTTATCGATTTCAAATACACTCTATTATTTTCAATAAATAATAAAATCAAATATTGGTAGATTGAATAAAAAATGGATTTGATTTAGAATCGTTCAATGAATTTATACGAAGCATATTGAAATGCATCATAGACATTACTTCCAGTTTTGGCAGATGTCAAAATGTATGGACAACCAAGTTCATCTGCTTTTTTCTGAATCTCTTCAATAGTAATTTCTTGATTTTCTAAATCCATTTTGGTGGCAATTAAAGTTATAAAAACTCTGCGATCGAGACTGCTTTGCATATCTTCAAGCCAATGATCTATACTTTCAAATGTTTTCCGGCGAGATATATCAAAAGCTATAAATGCATGATCAGCACCTTGATAAAATCGCTTTCGATAAGGAGTTAGATTTTTTTCTTGCCCTCCAATATCCCAAATAGATAAGACTACTGATGATTCTTCACTAAATGAAATCGATTTTCTTAAAATATCGACTCCAATAGTACTAATATAACTCTCTGCAAACTTATTATCTACAAATCTTCTGATTAAAGATGTTTTACCAACCATTGGATCTCCTAAAACAATAATCTTTGCAGAAAAATTACCTACAGGAAATTCATTTCGCTGTAGATTGGCAAGAATATGAATGATTGGAGGAATTTCAAGATCTACTTTATCTCCTTCTAAAATTAATCGAATTTTATTTGCTAGATGTTCGCCATAAACTTTTAATTTATTATCTTTCACGGATTTATCAGCTAAAACAGTAAAAATAGCTTCATTACCAGCAGACACAAATAGCATCTTATTTTGATCTACAGATAAAATAGTAACAAATTCTTTTGCTGATCCCAAGTCTGTCTTTATTCGAGCAATAAAAGAATCAAAAACAGCTGTAACTGCACCTATTGCATCGTCTTCTGCTTGTGTATTACGTAATTTACTATAAATAATCAATCCATCACGATCTACAATCGCTGATGCTTGAATTTCAGTTATTTCCGCCATAAGTTGGGTTATTAAATTGTCAAACATTTCTGTATCGTTCATAAGTGCTCACAATTGTAATAAGTTGGTAATGAACATATATCAAAAAAAATTTGTTATTTCTTTTTTTCTAAAGTCAAGTTATTAGTATAATACCGATGAATTTTTTTCCTCAAGAAAAAATGTTTAAATTTTGCTCCTAAAATATTTAGTATTTCAAAAACAAGCATGAAATATCGAATTAGATAAACATTAAAATGGAAATTCTGAATTTTTTGATTTTTCAATTTAAGTAAATGAGGGATTGCGTAGAAAATTTTCTTTGGTTTATCATCTTTAGTAAAAATGCCTTTTTGACAATATCCTTGCATTTTTTTTTTCGAATTAATCGGTGAGAGAAAATCGCGAAAATATCCCAAAACATAACCTGAAAGATATGGTTTGCTATTAAATGCATATAAATGATTATAATACAATCGGATTTGTTGTATATCCATAAATTCTTTTATATTATATCTTGAAAGTTGTAATTTATCGTATATAGTTGGAAATTCTGTTATTATCCATGGTTTATCTCTTTGAGAACTATAAAGAAGATCAAGTATCCATGAAATTTGATTAAGACCACTATAATATAGTCCGAATTTTAAATTCATGCACACAATATCCACATTTCGACGAATAGGATCAAGGACAAAATGATGTCCAATATAACTTACTAATCGACTAGAATCCCACCTTTTAACTAAAAAAATCATAGTATTCAAGAATTTTCTAAAAGTATAATTCATTACTGGAATTTCATATCCTAAAGACCAAATAATAATACTTGGATGATTAAAATCTCTTTTTATCATTGTATAAAGCATTTTAGTTGCCAAATTGCTTGTTTCTGGATTTTTCAACTTAACATCCCACAAAAGGGGCAATTCTTCCATAATTAAAATCCCCTCTTCATCAGCAAGATCCAACAGTTTTCGATCATGTGGATAATGTGTATAAAGAAAATTAATCCCGACAGATTTCATACGAATTATTTCTTTTCTACGTAATTCAAGTGAATAATGTCTTCCGAATGGCAGTTTTTCTTCATGTAATGTAACTCCAATTAATTTGAGTGGATTGTTATTTAAAAGAAGAGAATTATTTAAAGTCTTAATCTCTCGAATTCCAAATCTTATCTCTTTATCTTCATCAATGCCATTTAAATGAAGTTTAATTAAATAAAGATCTGGTGTATCTGGAGTCCAGCAGGAAGGATTATCCAATGTTATTTGAATGTTATTTAATAATTCTCGATTATCAGGCGTATCATTAAATTGATCAGCAAAAAATTCATCTCTTCGGTCTTTTTTGATTCCCTTTTTTGCTAAACCGCGTGGATTTTGCGAAAAATATGATTCTAAATCTAATGGTTCCTCTTCACGTTCGATTTCATCAAAAATATCTTTGAAATATTCTTGTAAAGAGTCATAATCATGAGAAATATGAGCTAATTTTTGTAAAGTACTTGGATTAACATCTTGAATTCCTGTTTGGATTAAAATTTGGTTAAATTGTTGTTCACCATTAAAAAATTGACCTAAATAATATAATTCCCATTCAACTTGTGGTTCAATCTGCATTGCATAGCAACGATCTAAAAATTCTTGGGGATTTTTAATGCTAAAACTAACAGAAATTCGAGCACTTGAATTATTTGGCGGCATCACTTGTGAATAAATTTTTATTCTCGTTACTCTTGTTTTTTCCAGCAAAAGCAATTTTACTGAACGATGAATACCCCCCCAATGGTACCAATCACATAAATCAGATGGAATTCCATTGCGATCTAGCTTATTTGAAACTCTAACAACAAGATAATTATCTTTTGTTATTGATATCAATCTTGGGTTAAAAATAAATCTAAATGGTAAAAAATCTCCTTTATTTTCGCCTAAAAAATGCCCATTGAGCCAAACTTGAGTGTCATAGTTGACAGCTTCAAATTCAATGGAATATTCATGAGATTTTGGTCGATATGGAATTTCAGGAATCTTTTTTATGTACCATACAACCCCGGCATATCTATCTAAATCAGGAATTGAATTAAAGCTAGAAGGAACTTGAATTTGTTTGAAAGATTTCTTATGGTTTTTCAACCATTCTAAAGAATACCATTGGGAATTAAAACCAATATCTTCAGTATCCACAATAAAATCCCAAGTTCCATCTAAATAAATATCCATAGGCTCACTCCTTCATTCTTCAAAGCTTTATTTTTTTATTCACCAATATATCTTATATTATTTGAGTTTGAGAACTAGAAAAAAACAATTTAAAAAAAAACAATATGCAAAAATTCTTCTTTTATATATTTCATCTTTAAGATTCATTAAAATGTCAAGATTGGATTGGTTGATTTAAGATGATTGATTATTTGATTCTGGTTCAATTTCTCTTCCTTCTTCGCCTTCTTCTTCACCTGTTTCATCAACTGATTTTTCATAAGGTGCCTCAGGAATTTCATAATCTGCTAAATTACCAAATATTGATTCTGCCATAAATAATCCCTCTTTTGATGGTTGTTTTATAGCTTGAGAAATAAGAAACTTAGCTGAATCTTCGTTAAATTCAAAAACTGTGATTTTATCACTGAATTGATTTAAGATCGATTTGTATTTTGCACCTCCAGTACTTTCTGGCACGATTAAGATTGCTTTGTCTATTGCACCCTCGCCTATTGCATTTGCAACTCTTTTTGCTGCATAATAAGCGGCTACCCCACCACTTTTTGTAAATGTTTTTACTGAAGGAATCTCAATTCCATATTTCACTCCTTCAAATTCAATCATTCCTGCTAAATTGTAATTTCGTTTATTAAATGTAAAAGAGAGAGGAGTAACAAGATTAATATCTTTTCCATATCGTTCTGCTAATACTTTTATTGATTTCAAAGCAGCACCTGCAACAGATTGGGGATTGGCTTCAATTGTATAATCTTCATCTTGCATTAATTCTTCGATTTTATCCAATATTGATTTACTTGGAGCATTTGCTTGAGTTGTTTTTGCACCTTTTAATTGTACAGCTTCTGATGATATTGCTTTTGCACTAGATGTTGCTTCAGCGGCTGTGCTTTTAATGACTTCATCTAAAGACATTTCATCATAAACAATTTTATCAACAAATAGACGAATAAGCTTGATTATCGAACGTTGATTTCCATCTGTTTTATCATAAATTGCCCTCAATACATCTTCATTAAGGGGAAACAATGGATATATTGGAGGGTTTAAATTATTCTGTGCCCAGAAAAATTCAATTGCTTTTGCAAAATAGAGAAGAAGATCATCAAATTTAAAATACTCTAATTCACGGTCTTCTTCCATTCGAGAACGCATGGCTTGATCAGCTGTCTCTTTCACTCTTGGCCAAATTTCTTTTAGAACTGCTAGCACAATTACTAAATTTTTAATTTCATTGTAAATTCGTTTCAAAGTTTCTAGAAATTTAGCTTCAGCTTCTGGTCCAATCATCCTGTATGGGGATTCAAGTTCATCGAAATATAATAAAATCGTTTGACCTGCATTTTCACAGATTAATTTAATCATAGCAAGACATATATCATCACTTTCAATTACAGAATTAATTCCAAGAGTGTCAAGTTCACTTTCTTCGAGATCTTCTCCCAATAACCATCGCTCGGCTAGCCCCGATCTATCTTTATCTAATGAAAAAATACAAAGAGCTTTAACACAATCAGCAAAAATGCCAGGATATTCTCTAATTCCATTTTGAATTGTCTCTTCTAAATCTTGACCTCCAAATAACCCCAATTTCTTTTTCTTATGACCACCCCATCGCTCAACAAGCCTATCAGCGACAGTATGTAGAATTTCAGCAGTAAGTTCATCAAGTAAGCAAGTATAAACGTGAAGAAGAATTCTGACTGCTGCAGGTGGGCTGGGGACATAAACAATTGTCCAATTATCTGGAATATTTTCAGGGATATCCACTTCAATTCCTTGGGATCTTTGTCGAATTTTACGTTCGATAGACTTATAAGCCCAATAAGCATGTGTCTTTCCAGTCCCTGCACTTCCAATAATCGGAAGCATTCGAGTTGAATGATCTGATTGAGTCTGACGGATTGCACGAAATAAAAAGCGATCAATCTTAGAGCGAGGTCCGGGAATATCTACAACATCTTCCATTGATCCTCTGGCTACAAATCTGTCAAAAGGTGTGGTTCCTTCTTTTAACACATCCAAATATAGATCGATTTCATCTGGATCCATCTCAGAAAATATATTCATATTAATCTCCATTTTTTAGTACGCTTATCTATATAGCAATTATCTTTGATCTTTATAATATTTTTTTATAAAAGTGAGAAGCATTAACAGATCTAATAAACACAACAACTTCTAAGAGTATCATAGAATATTTTTATCATTCTTTGATAAAATCTTGATTTTTTAAGTTTTTGATATAAAAATTACTCAAAATTCCAATTTATTGAACTATGGATAAAATTATTGAAATATTTGAGAAAAATCATAAAGGAAATATAAGTGATGAAGTAATTAAGTTTTTTTAGGACGGCTCTAGTGATTATTATTGAGAATAATGAATTCCCGGAAACGTAAAACTAAAGATGATAAATCAAAGGATAAATCTGAAAATAATTCAAACGATGAGGAAGATGACAATGTTTATGAGAAAAATAATAAAGACGAATTTGATTATGAAGACGACCATGTAAATGAACAATTTGATCCATTCAATTTAAGTGATGATTTTTTTAAAATGCTGAATGATCAAATGAGAAATTCTTTCAAAGCATTTCCAGGAATTATTCCTCCTAATTTTGATGCTAAATCTATGCGTAAGATTTTTACTGAAATTTTTAAGAAAATGAATTTGGATCCACATCAAATAAATAACCTCTCTCCAGAAGAACTTCAAAAATTCATTCAAAAGAATAGATTTGGTTTTCAAGGACCTTTCGTTTTTGGAATGAATTTTGGAATTGGACCAGATGGAAAACCAATTATTAATTCATTTGGTAATGTAAAACCTAAACCGAGAGGAGAACCAGAAATCAAAGTAGAACGTGACCCATTAGTAGATATTTTTGAAGAAGATAATGATTTAGTAGTTGTAGCAGAAGTTCCTGGTGTTCAGAAAGAAAACATAGAACTAAAAGCATCTCCATTTGAATTAGAAATTGTAGCATCATCTTTAAATGCGGGGAAATCTGCCCGTAATTATCGTAAAGTAGTCCCACTTCCAACAGAAATAAATCCAGATATAGCAAAAGCAAGATATACGAATGGAATCTTAGAGGTTCGATTAGAAAAGCGCACTTCTCATCAATCTAAAAAACGAATTAAAATTGATTAAAAAAATAAAAAAAATCATAGAACAGAAAATTTGGAAATAATCTACTCAATTCTGTTCACAGAAATTTAAATTTCAAAGAATTTATAATTAATCATTTTTTGGGAACAAATCTTCGATTTTTTTTGGATCAAATATCTCCATTTTTTCAATTTGATCAATTAAAAGATCAATTTCGTTTTTTGTTTTTTTTATTCCTTGTAATCTTAGTTCCAACTTGTGTTCCACTTGAGTTAAGCGAGATCGATGACCTCTAAGAAAATCTATGACTTCTTCCTTATTCTGGAATAATTCAATTTTATTTAGAATGATTTCAATTAAGTCAGCTTGATCTATTGGTTTTCGAAAAAATAGAGAATTCTTTATATTTTCATCTATAAATGGCATATGCAAATGAGGTTGATGAGGTGGTTGGTGTTGAGGTGGTTGGTGATGATGTGGTGGATGATGATGTGGTGGATGATGATGTGGTTGGTGTTGAGGTGGTAGATGAGAATGCCGATGATGTGAGTGTGAAGGATGCAAATCTGGCGGATGTAAAGGGGGTTGATGTAGTGGTATTCCCATTCCGTAACGTTCAAATGGGGCTAAATCATCTAATATTTCACCTCTTTCTGCCCATTTCACCCTTATCTCTTCCAAATGCTGTGCACCATCTTCAGTTATCGTATAAAATTTATTTGTGCGGCCGTTTACAATTTCTTCACGAGTTCCCACATAATTCTTTTCTTCCAGCCATTTTAAAAGACGAATTAGGCTTCCTCTTGGTATTGCATATAATTCTTGCAGTTGATATCCTGTAATACCATCTGTTTCTTGTTGAATTTTAGTTAAGATTACTAAAAGCTGCATTTCACGAAATGAGTCCCGATGGAGTAGCTGACGGCGTCTAATCCCTATTGGTGAATTTATTTCATGATGTAGATGAGCATGTGGATCATCTGGTCTAAACCTTCTGCTATCTTGATGTTGTGGTTTCATAAGCATCAATATACTAAAAGAATTACTAGTATTTAAATGTGTCCAAATGGACATATATCAAAAACAGACATATTGATAATTAATACATTATCAATAACTATTTAAATAAGTTAAATAAATCTTCTCAAATTATCAAATATCTCAAATTTATTCGCACTTTCATTATGCTACTTTCAAAACTTCCAATATTTAATCCTTTCTACTTCTTTTTACTAGATGAAAAAAGTTTTAATGAATACTTATTTTAATGAATACTTATCACAGTATTTCAATATCATATTTCTTAAATACTCCAAAATTTCAAAAATTACCTCAAATTCTTTAGCATGATTATGGAGCAGTACAAAAAAGATTTTATTGAATTCATGGTAAAATCAAATGTGCTTTTATTTGGTGATTTTATAACTAAATC
This sequence comes from Candidatus Harpocratesius sp., assembly GCF_054039255.1. Lineage (NCBI taxonomy): Archaea > Promethearchaeati > Promethearchaeota > Promethearchaeia > Promethearchaeales > Promethearchaeaceae > Candidatus Harpocratesius > Candidatus Harpocratesius sp. The sequence continues at coordinate 48,902 of NZ_JBPLBG010000035.1, read as the reverse complement.
TGGAAGGAAAACCCCATATTTCATTAATACTGGCAATTATCGAACTGGTGAACAAATGGAAAAATTGGGTAAATACTATGCTAAAGCGATTAAAGAAAATTTTGGAACTTTATTTAATATTCTCTTTGGACCTGCATATAAGGGAATCCCACTTGTTGTTTCAGCATCTATTGCTTTGAACAACCAATATCACTATAACACTGAATTTTGTTTTAATCGAAAAGAAGCAAAAGACCATGGAGAAAAAGGTACACTAATTGGAGCTAAACTGAAAGATGGTGATAAAATCATTATTGTTGAAGATGTTACTACAGCTGGAACTTCAATTAGAGAAACTGTCCCAATTTTAAGATCTCAAGGTTCAGTTGAAATAGTTGGTTTAATAGTATCAGTAGATCGAATGGAGAAGGGAAAAACAAATCAAGGTGCCTTAAAAGAACTCGCAACAGAATTTAACATGAAGACATGTTCTATTGTAAATTTAAATGATATAATTGAGTATCTTTATAACCGAGAAATAGATGGAAAAATCTTGATTGATGATCAGCAGTTAGAAAAAATGAATCAATACAGGGTTCAATACTGTAGCACCTAATTTTATTTTGAACCATAAACTACTTTTATAATAAATTTATTTTTTTTATTTAAAATAAATACTCAAAATGGGAAATTACAATGAAAACACCAGAATTTTGGCAGAAAATGACGAAAAAGCAGAGGAAAGAGGCAATCAATACTATTATCATTGTTGTTATAGTTATTGGTGGTACATTCGGAGCCATGGGCTTAGTGAAATTAGCATTACATACAGATTATCCATTAGTGGTTGTAACTTCAGAATCAATGTTACCAGATATTGAAGTTGGAGATCTTTTAGTAGTGAAGGGCGTAGATCCTTCAGAGATAATTCCAGGAGATCATGAAAACCGCACAGGCAGTATTATTATATATGATACTCATGGAATTTGGGGAGAAGATGCAATATCAGAGCCAGTAGTACACAGGGTTGTTGGTAGATACTTTAACACAACAGAAAATCGCTATTATTTTATAACACAAGGAGATAATAATTTTGATACAGACCCTCCAGGAATGGCAAACGGCAAATCAGAAATTCCTGTGCCAGAAGATAATGTATTAGGTGTTGTAATTTACCAAATTCCTAAAGTTGGAAAAATTAAAATGTTTTTAGATAATTCAGGATTAACTTGGATTTTAATTGTAATTCTAAGTGTTCTATTAGTAATTAGTATTGTTCAAGATATTTTACATCCTGAAGAAGATAATGAAGATATAGAAAAACAAGGAAACGAAGAGAGAGAGACTAAAAAAGATAAAGTGACTAAAGAGAAAAATATTCTTGAACAAACAAAAGAAGATAATAAAACAATAAGTTCATCAAAAAAAGAGGATACAGAAGATAAACAACAATCTTTAGATTTTGATTTAGGAATTTAACAAAATCATTATTTTTCTTTTTTATTATTTAATTAACTATTGAGATCCCTTATGTCATCACCTAGAAAGCGCAAATACATTCCAAATTTAGCAGAATTTTACTTTAAACCTGATTCTGATTGGAGTATTGAAGAAGCACAACGTCTTTATAAGCAAGTTCTAAATCAGACTCCAAATCTAAATCAAAAACTAGATAAAATTTTATATGGAGATTGTTTAGACTTAATTCCAACTATTGAATCTTCATCTATTGACTTAGTAATTGCAGATCCTCCATTTGGACTTGAATTCTCAGGAAAAGAACCTCTCTATAATCGTAAAGCAGACTTAGTAATTCCAGATTATAAAGAGATTTCACCCTCAGATTATAATTCTTTTTCCTTCAATTGGATTAAATTGTTACCTAGAATTTTAAAACCAACTGGTTCGGTTTACATTTTTTCAGGATGGACCAATTTAAGGTCAATTTTAAATGCATTATCACAAACATCTCTAATATTACGAAATCATATCATTTGGGAATATAACTTTGCAGTTTTTACAAAAAAGAAATTTGCTACTGCTCATTATCATCTACTTTATTTAGTAAAAGATGAAAGAAAAGCATTCTTTAATAGAATTCAGCATTACGAAACAGATGTGTGGAAGATTCCCCGCCAATATGCACCTAATACTAAAAAAAATGGAACAAAATTACCATTAGAATTGGTGCGAAAATGCATTAATTACAGTTCAAAACCTGGAGATATAGTACTAGATCCATTTACAGGAAATGCAACAACTCAAATGGCTGCTAAAGGCGAATTTCGGCATTTTCTAGGCTTTGAAATTAATCACAATCTTAAAACACTAATCGAAGAGAATATAAAATCTGTTAGACCAGGTGAGTTCTATCAACCATACAAAGAACGAATTCCAGATATTGAAGAATTAAAGAAAAAGTATCCAAAAGCCTATAAAATATATTCAAAAAAAGATATAGCTTAATCGTTATTACTCTTTAACTAGGAATTTGAGTGATCTTGATACGTTTTGTGTGCAATCTAGAAAAAATATATATACCAATTGCAATGATCCCAACAGAAATTAAAACCAAACTTTGCCAATTCTCTTCGAAAAAACTAGGTGAAGAAAAATCCGCGGAAAATCCTTCCAAAGAAGGATGATAAGTAAAATAAATAAAATACATTAGAGTCTTACCAATAATTTTTAAGCTCTCTTTTGAAATATGTTCAAGATTATCACCTTGTGTATGATGAAAAGACCAAGATATTGATGGATCCCAAAATTTGATGATTAAATCTAATGTAGGAACACCCTCTCGTGAAAAGGGGACATGATCATCCAAAATTGAATATGATTCTGCTTCAAGTGGAAAAGTCTGCATATACCCAATATGATTTCCAACTTTAAAAAATCGCTCTTGCAAATCAGGGCTGGAATGAGTTTCATGTATAAATTCTAAATCTTCTCCACCGACCATATCTAAAAGAATAAAGCTTTTAATCGATTTCAAACTTTGATTGGCACTAAAATAATTATTTGGATGACTTTTCATATCATTTACTAAATATGTGCTTCCTTCACACCAACTAAAGTTAGGTAATCCATATTTCCCTAAACTTAAGCCTTGATCCTCTGCATCTAAAAACAAAAACCAAAATTCGTAATCCCATTTCACCTCAGATTGAGAAATAAGCTGGGCAATTTCCATTAAAACTGCAACTCCACTGGCGCCATCATTTGCACCTTCTATCGGAAAATCTTTCTGACTTTCATCAGGATCTTTCTCCGCCACGGCTCTTGAATCAAAATGGGCAGCAAAAACCAAGATTTTATCTTTCCCTTCATTATATTTTGCAATAATATTTTTACAACGCCATTCTTTTTGATTTCTAATAAGAGTAAATGGATATATACTTACATTAGTAAAATTTTTCATTGTTGAAGAAATCCATGATATACATAGATCACTGGCATTTGAACTTGGAATTCTATATCCAAAATCAAGTTGTTGTGCAATCATATCATATACATTCGATTCATTATAAGAATTAATTAACAAGAGGTCTTCTTCATTTAATGTAGAAAATGATGAAAATGATGATGCATGCTTTGGATTTTGTTGATTAAAAGGGTTATTTTGTTCTTCTATTGATGAATAAATATGAAATTTCCCTCTTTGGAACATAAAAGGATATACATTAAAAAGGAGAGTGCTAAAATTCCCAATAAGTATTCCTGTTAATAGCATAGCAACAATATATGATTTTATATTCTTAATCTCCATCAAACATCAATTATAAAAAAAATTTTTTAAGATAATAATTTTTAAAAATCTAGCTCTGAACTTAAAATTTACCTAACAACTTAGATTTAAGCCAAAATGAGAGAATGATAAAAAATAAATAAAAAAAGATAAAATAGGTCAGGATACAATAATCATGATAAATTTGCGGAGGATTATCGATTATTATGGCTAAGCTTTTCAAAGAGCTTTTTTCATCCCAACCTATATAATAATTGGTGTGAGACATATATAAACATTACTATCAAAACGGTTATTTCCATGCTTGGTTAGAAACATATATCGGTAAATACTCATATCAATATGGGTTATCCGATTAAATTTTCTGAACATCCAGAAAAGTGCCTAAATTTTAACAAAAATACAATAAAATTCATCATATTGTGATTAACGATCTTTGATTTCCTTTGATAAAATTTTCTTATTAATTGGTTGATTAATCAAAGGCGAAATCTAGTTATTGAGTTCTTCCAAAAATGAATGAGCTAAAAAGAATTTCTTCGGAAACAAGTCAATTTTTTTTTTTATGTTTTTTAAAATATGTGAATTAAATAATTTAGTTTTAAAAATTTATAAAATATTCTGGAAGATAGGATGAGATATTAGTCTTAATAATCTAAATCATCTTAAATTTTTTAGATTTCCAAAAATCAACCATTATTTAAAATCTCTTCATTTATACTTTCTTCATAAATTCATTCTTTTAAAAAATGAAGATAAAAGAATTTTTTAAGATTTATTGTAACTTACTAAATTAGACGAATGGGAGAATATTTTGATCCACAAATATCTATTGCAATTGACCTCTTGCGATATAGCAATAAAATTGTAGCTTTTACTGGAGCTGGAATTTCAACAGCATCTGGTATTGATGATTTCAGATCACCTGGAGGACTTTGGACGCAATTTAATCCTCTGAAATATGCAAATTATTCCATTTTCCTAAAAACACCTAAATACTATTGGCAATTAGAGAAAGCATTAATTCCCAAATTTGAAAATGCAAAACCGAATAAAGCACATAAAGCTTTAGTTTCATTAGAAAAGAAAGGAAAATTAAAAGCAATTATAACTCAAAATATTGATAATTTCCATCAAGATGCAGGTTCAAAGGTTCCTATAGTTGAAATTCATGGAAACATGAATCACGCATATTGCATGGATTGTTATATTCCAATTAAGCGAAGTTACATTTTAAAATGGTTGAAGCGAAAATCTGGGATCCCTGTATGTCCGAAATGTGGAGGACGAATAAAAACTAATATAGTGTTGTTTAATGAACCAATTGCTGAAGATTTATTAGAAGAAGCAACTAAATATGCAGAAGATTGTGAAATCATGCTTGTACTTGGTTCATCTCTAACAGTTTTTCCAGCCAATCAAATTCCTTTACTTGCTCGAAAAGCAGGAGCAAAACTTATTTTTATAAATAAGGATCCTACTTTTATGGATAAATATGCCACTTTACGAATGTTGGGAAATTTAGAGACATATCTACCAATGATCATTAATTCTATTTAAAGAGATGGGAAAAAAAGCCAAAAATTGAAAGATACAAACTAAAATAAATGGAAGAATATCAAAATTGTAATATACAATTGAGTCGATTAAAATGATAAAAAAACTTGAAAATTAATGCCAGATAAGGGGGAGAAATCAATGAAAAAGAGTGAAAAAAAAAAAAGTAAATCTATAGAAAAACGAAATCCAGTTGGAAAAATTGAAACTCATTATGCAGATTATAATTTTGATTATATAACTCCTGAAAAATATCCTATTACTGATAATAATGAAAAAAAAAAGGTAAAAAAGAAACAAAAAAATCAAAATAAAAAGAATAAAGAGAGCTCATTATCAATTAACGAGAATCCATTTAGAGGAAAACTTCTTCACATTTTTACGCCAGCCTATACAACCGAATTAATCAAATATCAAGCACATCCAGGAGAAGAGAAAAAAGAAACAGGATATATACCTCAAGATTATACATATATTCAAATGAAATTAGATATGAATGAAATTACTGAAGAATTTTCTAAAGAACTAGAGCATTATAGAATTTCTGGAATTAAAATACGAAAAGCAATATTAGATGATCTTTCGATTTTTGTAAAATTATATAATCGTGCTTTCATGCGTGGTTCAGATCCATGGAGCCCTGCAACCGAACAACAGTTTAAAGAAATTTTAGAGCATAAAACAACTGTTGTTCTCTTGGCTTCTATCCAAGATGAAGATGTAGGATTTATAATAATCGATTTGGAAGAAAATGAAGAAGTTGGTATAATATGCGGGTTAGGAACAGATCCTAGATGGCAACGCCGCGGAATTGCAAGATTCTTAGGAATTTCAGCATGGGATTACTTCAAACAACGAAATGTAAAAGAACTTCGCTGTGAAGTATATGAAAAGAATCTTCCATCATATAAATTAATAAAAAGTCTGCATTTTGAAGAATGTGGAAAGAAAATATATCAATTTTAATAAAATCAATAAATTTTTTTTTTCCTTATGGCACCACATGTTTTCTTATGAAACACCAGCAAAAGTTTAATGAATCGCTCTAAATATTATTTTCACAAAGTAATTATAAAATTTCCAAATAAAGATGTAAATTTTCCTCATCTGGATAAAAATTTTTCTTTGAAGCAATTTCAATGTAATTACTAAAAATATTAAATTCATTAATAATGTCTAAATCATAAAAAACATACTCTAAATCTTTAAAAATGGTCTATAGATCATTAAAAACTATTTCCAGCTTATGAAAATTGGTTACAATCAATTTTTTAATTGAAAAATAGGTAGAAAAAAATGGTAGAAAACACAGAATTTATGGTTGAAGTAAAAAACTTAGTTAAACATTTTGATGAAGTGAAAGCAGTTGATGGAATTTCCTTTAATATTAAGAAAGGTGAAATATTTGGACTTTTAGGTCCTAATGGCGCAGGGAAAACAACCACTGTAAAACTTTTACTCGGATTGTTAGAAGCAAATCAAGGAAATATTAGCATACTGGGGTTTGATCCTGAAAGAGATGAAGTAGCATTAAAATCACGGATTGGATATGTTTCAGAGGAACCACTTATATATAAATCGCTAACTCCCCGAGAGTTATTCAATTTTATTGCATCAATCAGGAATTTAAACGGTGATGATGTTTCAGCAAAGCTGGCACAATATCTAGAAAGTCTGGGAGCAATTGAATATTATGAAAGGTTGATTTCAACTCTTTCTCGTGGAAATAAGCAAAAGATTCAAATAATTGCAGCAATACTTCACGATCCTGATTTACTTATTATGGATGAACCTCTTGCAGGTTTAGATGCAAAATCAGTTAAAGTTGTTAAGGAAATCTTAGAATTACACACAGAACGTGGTGGATCAGTCTTGTTTTCAACACATATAATGGAAATTGCTGAAGATATCTGCGACCGAATAGGAATTATTAATCGTGGAAAAATGGTTGCAATGGGAACTTTTGAAGAACTTAGACATATGGCTAAAGATATTGATTCAACTATGGATTTAGAAGATATTTTCTTAAAATTAACAGAACAAGACGAATCTATAAAAGACATCATTAAAAAATTACGTGTTACCATGAAATCTACAAATGGAAATAACTAATTGGAGAATTTTGGTGTAGATTAGTTTAATTAGATTGATAAAATATTAGGTGAATAATAAATGAATACAAAACAATTGTACAAAATTTCAAAATACTCCTATGATGAAGCTTTTTTAGAATCTACTTTAAATATGGCAGGAGCGAATCAGCAACAGATTTTAGAAAGACTAAAAAAAAATTCAAAATATCTCAGAAATCAACGCTTAACCTCCAAGATAGTAATGGCTATTTATTTGGCACTTTTTATCTTTGTACCAATTCAATCATTAGGAATGATAAAGTCTGCGCTTTCACAAAATACACCTATTCCACAAATTTTGCTTGCTGGTAGTGGTATGATTGGTGTATTTTTATTTTTGCAGGTTTTTTATCTTTTAATGTTTGGATTATTTTCTTCTACTGGACTATTCACGCCGGAAAGCTATCGATGGTTATCCACCTTACCAATTGAAAGAAAAAAAATGCCTATAATTGGATTATTCACATTATTTCGAGGAATGAATATTCAAATTGTCATTATGACATTGGTTTTTCCAATTTCTATTCTAATAATAACTATGAATCCTTTATTGACAACTATTGCATTAATTGAATCATTCTTGGTAACAATTTTCTCTGTTGCTCTCTTAGTTATTTTTGGAGCAAAATTTACAAGACTTATTAATAGCAATGTCGGAAATAACAAAGGTGCTACTTTAATTCGAATTGGAGTAATTTTTGGCTATATACTTGGCACAATAATGGCCTCTGTAGGGATCCAGATGGTAAATCCAATTATGATTAAATTTTTAGCTACTATGCCTCTTCCAATAGATCAACTTTTGATACTTAATAAATGGTTATCCTTAATACCTTTCCCGTTGAACGCGGGATATTTAATTACAATGGGTGTAATTGGCTTTTCTACATTTAGCACAGAAGTTTTACTTTTTGCTTTCGGAGGAATTTTAATCTTTCTTGTTGTTGATTACAGACTAGCAAAACATGCTTTAAATATTTTTTATCAATCTATAAAATTAGAGCAAGGAGTTAAAAATACAGGGAAAATCTCTACTATAGATGATATCAAAGTTAAATCTACTAATCAAATGAAAGCATTTTTCTTGAAGGACGCACAAAATATTACACGAGACATTCAATCCCTAATGTTTGTACTTATGCCGATAATTTTACCATTAATTGCTTTTATGGCTTCTGGAACTTCGTTTGAAAATAATGGAGGCGAGTCTGGAACTGATGTATTATATGTATTGACTATATTTTACATGTTTATGGGTGCATTTATGCTGATAATTGGTGTGATTGATATAGAAAAGTCAGGCTCAACAGTGTTAGCATCTCTTCCCATTAAAATTCGTGAACAAGCAAAAGCAAAAATACTATGGGCATTGATTATTATTCCTATTGCAAACCTTCTTCCAACTATATTTTTTATTGGAAAACCAATTTATGGCGAAATTATTTCAGAATTTATCATAATAATTCCAATGGGTATAGTATTTGCAGTATTTATTATGGAACTTAAAGTATTTTTCTTTGGAAAGATGAAATTTAAATTCGTTTTAGATGAAGTCCATATTGAACGTAAAGTCGGAAAAATTATAATAATAATAATAATTGGTTTGATAGTTGCAATATCTTACATGATATTAGTTGGATATTTACTCACAAAGACATCTCTAGGTTATGCAGCAATAATTTTAGTTGCAATAGAAATTGTACTTGGTATTGGAGTATATCTTATTTTTAATAAAATGTTCCCAAAAAAAAAGTAAATATGATTCTAAATAAATTCATCTAGGTAGAGATGACCACATGACCACAGACTGAGAATAACTTGGTCTTTTTTTTCTCTTTATTATTACAAATTGAATTTTAAAACTTAAAAACTCTTTTTTAAGTAAAAATAAAAGATGAATTAAAAAATAACAACTTATTAAGGTTCATTCCTTATTTCAGAGCAGGGATTCTTCAATTCTATGTAAATATTGAATTTAGTATAGAAACGGGCTAATTTGAAAAAGTGAGGTGTTCAACGCTAATATTTGAGAGATTATTATGGTTTTTGAGATTGATATAATAAAGGAAATTCCAGAATTTTTTAGTGAAAATAATTTGTTATTTGAAATCATTAATTTTTTATAATAATTAGGGTTTTTAAAAATCCATTTAAATTTTATAAAAAAAAATAATTATTTCTTCCTTATTCTTTGAAAATTAGCATGATATCCTATAAATCAACCATCTATTTGAAAAATTACTATTTATTTTCTTTTTCTTGTTTTTACTTTTTACAAATTAATTTTTTCTTTTCTATTTACCAATCAACAGGCATATATGTTGGAATCCAATTAAGAAGTCCTTTAACAGAAGAATTCCCAGGTGGAGCATCAACTCTTCGCATATTATATTCCAATTTTGTCCCTTTTGGAGGATTTCCTAAGATTCTTACTTTCCCATGATTTACAAAAGTATAATTCTGAGATGTAGATTCATCTATTGGGTCTGAAACCAATTTTGCATAAAGTGGATAAAAAACACTGTGATAACCTGAGTGACCTTGAGGGCATTCATTTAATCCAGGAATATTTGGAATAAGACAGCCTTCATCACAAAAATGCAGTATAATTCCACGATTGTCATTAGGTGAAAATTTCTCGATCTTTCCTATTGAAAAATGTGGTTTTATTAATCCTAAATGTATACGTTCATATTCTTTTATCGAGTATTTTCTTTTATGTTGTAGAAAATGTTCCATTTGGGGTTCATTTTTAACAACTTGTTCAATTTCAGGTTGAACTTTCATTAGTCCACTAATACAAGTTGCTCCTGAACCATATGAACCAAAATATAAAATATCATCCGGTCGAGCAGATTTCTCAAAAATATAAAGAATTTGAGCCCAAACTGAAGCAGAATATATATTTCCAAAATGCATGGGAACTTCTAACTGTGGAAAGAAATAATGTTTTAGATTACTTGCAGTTTTCAATAGTTTTGAAATTGCTTGACGTGAAAATCCATGATGAAGCAAAATATTCGTTATTATGGATGGAAAATGTTTCACACTATATCTTATTGAAGGCAAATGTGAAGAAAGTCGTGATCGTGGAGGTTTATACTCCCAATTTAATGCATGTTCAATAAAATGCTCTGAACGCTCAGTGATTAGTTTTTGTAGAAATTTAACAGGTAATTTAGAGAAGGGCGCATGAAAAACATAATAATCAGCAGAAAATTTCCCAAGATTTCTTGATAAATCGTCAAAAGCTCGTAGCTGAAAATTTAAGTATGAATTTACAGAATACTTCCCAAATACTTGAGCATCCTTCTCTCCTGCAGGTCGAAAGAAATCATTTACATTTCCTGAAACTTTACCGAATTTATGACTAAAAGTAGCAATTCTAGGATTCTTTGTAATTATTAAAGCAACAGAACCTGCTCCTTGTGTTGGTTCTCCTGGAGAATGCAATGGATAAGAACTAATATCTGCACCAATCACAAGAGCTTTGTGAATAATTCCATTTTCGATTAAGCCAATAGCATTTAGAACAGCTAAAGTGGCTCCTGCACATGCATTATAAATATCTTGAGTTAAGCAATTAGCAGAAACGCCAAGTATTTCTGCTAAGATATTTGAAACTGATTTAACTGCATATGTAATTGTTTCTGTTCCAACAAAAACCGCATCGATTTCTCTTGCTTCCACATTTCCTCTAATTAATGCATTTTGAGCAGCCTTCACACTCATAGTTACAATATCTTCACCTGCATCAGGAACACGCATTTCTCGAACCATTAGTCCTTCTTCAAATTTTTTGGGATTAACTTGGCGTGATTTTGCCAAATCTTCTAGTGATACATAATAAGGAGGTGTGTAAAAACCAACTGAGTCGATTCCAACTTTAGAAAATAAGTCCGCCTGCGAAGATGAAGGCATGATTATTTATATAAAAGATGAAATATAAAAAAAGATTTACTAATATTTAAAAAAAGGAACGTAATAAAAATCGTTGAATATTAATATCTTATCAAATAATTGTAAATAATATTGACTTTTCAAAATATTTCAATTCCAAATGAAGACAAAATTAAAAAAGTTCGTAATCTATCTGAAAAATGAACGATGATGTCAAAAATATTATATACAGATGATATGTATTTAAAAGAATTTTCAGCAAATGTAGAAGAGATTCAAGATGAAACGCTTGTATTTTTGGACCAAACAGCCTTTTATCCTAAATCTGGTGGAGTTGATTGTGATAAAGGTGTATTAATACGAAAATCAGATAAAAAAGAATTTACTGTAGTTTTTACTGGAAAATCCAAGGGAAGAATTTACCACCAGATAGCTGAACCAGGCCTCAAAGAAGGTGATGAAATTATTGGAAAAATAGATTGGAAACGGCGACATGAATTAATGCGTTATCATACTGCAGCGCATGTTTTAAGTGGAATTTTTTTTAATGAAGGAAATGTAAAAGTAACAGGAAATGATTTAGAAATCGGAAAGGGCCGAATAGATTTTAATTTTCCAAATTTTAACAGAGAAATAGTGGAAAATTTTGTTGAAAAAGCAAATAAAGTAATCAAACAAAATTTTCCAGTAAAAATTACATATATTTCTCGAAAAGAATTAGATAATGATCCTTCACTGACAAAACTGGCAATGGGACTGCCAAAATCAATCACCAAAGTTAGAATTGTTGATATTAGAATAGATAAACAGCCTGATGGAGGTTGTCACGTTAAGAATTTGGGAGAAATTGGTGAAATTCAAATTACAAGCATTAAAAATAAAGGAAAAAATAACAGGAGATTATATTTTACCTTGGTATAATTAAATAATTTAATCATTTAGAAAAAATTGAATTAATTAAAGAAATTATTAAAAGCCTCTTTCAGAATATGTGCTGGAAATAAAGAAAGATTAAGATCTAACAATTGTGAAAGCATATAAGAATTCAAATGTCCATTTGAAGTATTTTTTATTTTTGTTTTTAGCATTTCAGAATAATTTTGAGTAATAATTCTTAAATTAGGTAAAGTATCCCTAATTTGCTGTAGATATGATTTCATTTCCTGAGATATTAGTCTTTTTTGCTTTACTGCACTTTTTGGAAAAATTTGGTGCAAATTTAAAAGAACAATACCTTGTGGATGGCAATAATTGGCATTTCTTAGAAATTCAAAAAATTCTAAGGCAATCATTAAATGAATTTGACCTTTGGGAGGATTTCCTGAAAAGTGTATTGATTTAATATTTAGATTTCCATCATTATTATTTTCAGAATTACTTTTGGGAGAATTATTTGAAATTAGATAGCGAATAGAAGCAAAAACAGAACCCTCACGTTGTGAAACACCTCTACTTTCAATTGCAGCAAATTTAAGGATTTTTGGCTGAAAAAACGCATATTCTTGAAAAAATTTTCCCAATGTAATTACACCTTGACCTCCTACTCCAACAATCAAGATATTGTAAAGTCTTATTAATTTATTCATCATTATTCATCTCTTTTATAATTTGTGTAATTTGGATGGCAGAATTTGGACAAATTTCTATACAACTAGCACATTCATCAACTAAGCAACGATTAATATCAATATAATAGCGCTCATTCTGCTCTTGGATAGCAGTACAACCTAAAACACGAAAACATTCATCACATTTAGTGCAATCTTCTGAGATAGAAAGATATGTCAATTTCTGTTTTGAGAAAAGAGAGTTAATTTTATTTTTTCGTCGAGTCATTTGTAAAGCGCATTCTGCTTGTACTAAGGCAATTTTCACACCAGGTTTACTAAATAATTTAAAAAATTGATTTTGCATCAATTTAATCGAATATCCATCCATTTTTTGAATAAAAACATTCCCTAAAGATCGGACAATTTCTTCAATTGAAAAAACGATTTCTGCTGAAATTTTTGAGTTATGTTTATATTGGAGTGGTGTTGAAGGAGATTGTTGATGCCCAGTCATGGCACAGTAGTAATTATCTAATATGATAACTAGTACATCAACATTATTCTTTATTAGATTTATAATTCCATGAATTCCAGAATGGAAAAACGTACTATCTCCAACCATAGCAATGACATGTTGTTTGTCTGGATCTACAATGTGTGAAACTCCATTAGCGATTCCAACTCCTGCACCCATACAGATAAGCCAATCCATAGTTTCATATGGTTTTGACATACTCATAGTATAACATCCAATATCTCCACCAAATATGGGTTCTTTTCCTGTTTTTTTATAATAAAGATTAACTGCTTTTCGAAGTGAGTAAAAAACATTGCGATGGGAACAACCAGGGCAAAAAGTTGGTTCTCTTACTGGAATTTGAGAAGCAATATGATTAAGTGATGAAGAAGGTTCAATTAAATGATCTTTAAATTCTTGGAAAAAAAAGGTTTCATCTTGAATTACTAAGGGATTAGCTAAAATATTATGAATAATATCTGGTGTTAATACACCGACTCTGGGAAAGGATTTCTTTCCAATTATAGGAATAAATACAGGAATTTGATAAAGAATTTCTTGAATTTCCTTTTCTAAAAATGGTTCTAAATCTTCTACAATAACCAATAATTCTGGTTCAAATTGTTCGATGAAATTTAGTATAGCTTCAATTGGAAAAGGATAGGTGAGTTTAAGGCGAAGTCGAGGAAAATCAACAGAAATACGCAATGAGAGTTCTTCAATCAATGACCAACCTAATCCTGACCCGATAAATCCAACCAATATTGGTTCACGTTCGAAAGAAACTTGATCTTCAACCTTATTTAAAATATCTATTGATTTTGAAACTTGTAAAGGTTGGTTTATATTTATCCGATTTTTCGTAAGTATGCCTGTATTCTTTCCTTTAATTTCCCATCGTAAATCATGGGGTTTTAGTTCATAATACCCATGAGCTAATTTGAATATTTTAGAATACAACATTGATTGATTGTTCTTTGCCCAATGTATTGCATTTAAAAGTTTTCCTGAATTTTTCTGAAATTTTCGCTTTAACTTAGAAATAAGTTCAATTCTTACTTCAAAAATATTCACTACTCCTGATGCATGTGCAATCTGACTGGGAAAATAGATCATTACTGGCAAATCAATCATTTCAGATAGATTAAAAGCATCTTTCACAATATCTTTACATTCTTGGATGGAACTAGGCTCTAAAATAGGAAGTTGACTATGATATGAAAAAAGTCTAGTATCTACAGCATTAGTAGATGAATTAATGTCAGGATCTCCACCACAAAGAATAACTAAGCCTGCTTTACGCTTTCCATCAATTCCTGAATACATAACAGCATGAAGTGCATCTGAGATTAAATTCATTCCAAGATGTTTAAATGAAACAGCAGCGCGTACTCCTGACCACGCAGCCCCAACTGCAGCTTCAAAAGCAATAGTCTCATTAACAGCTAAATCATAAAAAATTTCAGGATTTTCATCAGCATACCATTCCCATAAATCACCAATTTCTGAAGCTGGTGTACCAGGATATGTAGCAAGAAATTGCACATTTGATTCAAATAATCCTCGAACAAATGCTTCATTTCCTGTTAATATCCGAGATCCATTCAGGTTTGGCATAAATAATTCTTTTGGATGTGATATGTGATACTTCATTTTACACCTCAAACCTTACACTTCATAAGTATCATTATAATATGAAATCTCCTCTATTCTACTAAATTAGCTGCCAGTTAAAATTTTTCCACAAGAGTTTCCAACTCCCATTGAGGAAGAATGCGAAAAAGAAACGTGCTTGATCCTTGTTGGATATTAGATGCAAATCCACATCCTCAAGGCATTGAATTATGGCTTAAAGATCAAAAAGGAAATTGCCAAAATGCTATCTTCCCTTTCAATCCCTCATTTTATGCAGTATTTAGCCCGACAAAATACCATATTCAAGATTTCTCTTCGATACATGAAAAGTATAAATATTATGCACTAAAATTTTCTGAATATGAAGAGATAAAGGATGTTTCTGTTGTTGAGCGCCGAATTCATGCTCATGATGATTCAACTTCTCTTTGTTTGAAAATAACCCCAATCTCTCCTACCAGATTCAAACGCTTAATTAAGTTTTTTCGTTCGTTTGATTTTTTTGATCTTTATAACACCGATATTCCTGTGGTTCAAATATTCTTTTATGAAAAAAAATTTTTTCCTTTTGCCCGTTGTCGAGCAGTATTTAGCGATAATCTACAAAGTAAAAAACTCAAAAATCTTGTTTTACTTGATTCAAATGAATCTGTCGACTATGAACATCCACCTTTACGTATTTTATGGTTTGAAATAAAATCAAAATTGGAAAATCTTGCTAGAAAGAAGCAAGATCAAATTTATGAATGTCGTCTTACTCTAGATCCAGATAGTAAAAAAATCAACTTCTATCAATTTTTTCCAGACGATATGATATGGAAAGATAACTATGGAAATCTTCAACTCCGTATCAGAGAAGCAAAAGAATATGAAACACTTCTTGAACTTGAACGTGCAATTAAACTATTAGATCCAGATATCATTTTTACAATAAAAGGTGATGAACTAATTTTTCCATACCTTATTGCACGACTAAAAGCACTTCATTTAGATAGAGGGTATTCACTTTCCCGAAAGAAAATTCCAATCTCCCGCGCTTTACTCTCTTTCAATGGTTCAAATTCCTATATGTCATACGGTCAAATTTTCCACCGATCAAAAACTCAATTTTATCTTCATGGTAGATTGCATATTGACTCTGCAATAATGGGCGGTTTAAATTTTTCTGATGGAAATCTTTATGGAATTGTTGAAGTCGCTCGGATTTCATACGTAACATTACAACGTTTGACCCGAATTACAATAGGTGGTGCGTTACAATCCATGCAGTTTTTTCATGCATATCAACAAGATATTTTAATTCCAGAAGAAAAGAAAAATGTAGAACACTTTCGACAAGCATCAACCTTATTGTTCTCTGATCGTGGTGGCCATATATTAAATCCAAAGGTCGGAATGTTTGAAAATGTCGCAGAATTGGATTTCACATCAATGTACCCTGCACTCATGGTCAAATACAATGTGTCTCCAGAAAAAATTAATTGCAAATGCTGCGATCCCATTAAAAACAAAGTCCCTGGATTACCTTATCATATCTGTCAAAAAAGCAAAGGAATAGTTCCGCTTTCTCTTGAACTGCCTTTAAAAAAACGCATCATTTATAAAAATAGAATTAAACATAGTTCTCCCGATTTAGCTAAACGTTATTCCCAAATGCAAAGCGCTTTAAAATGGATACTAGTCGTGTGTTTCGGTTATCTTGGATTTAGGAATGCCCGGTTTGGCCGTATTGAAGCACATCAAGCAGTATGCGCATATTCCCGCGAATTTCTTCTTCAAGCCATGGAAATTGTCGAGAAACATGGAATTATTTTCCTGCATGGAATTGTTGATTCGTTGTATGTTCAAGCACCTAAAAATATGCCTATTTCTGAATTTCATCAACGATGTATTTCAATAGTAAATGAAATCAAAAAAAAGACAAAAATTCCTATTGAATATACTCCTGCTTCTGATTATTTCAAATTTATCACCTTTCTTCCAACAAAAGAGCAACCGAAGATAGGTGCACTTAACCGTTACTGGGGTATAAAACATGATGGAAAAATCAAAGTTCGCGGAATCGAACTTCGGCGACACGATTCGCCTCCATTTATAAAATTGTTTCAACAAAACGTGATTACCGCAATTGCTAACTCAACATATAGAGATAATTCGAAAAAACTCCTTGAACGGACAATATTACCTATTCTGTTTCATTTCTTTGAACGTTTAGATTCCCGCGAAGTTTTGATAGATGACCTCGCAATTACAATACGACTTACTCGAAATGTAGATGAATACAAAGTTAATAATTATCAAGTTATTGCTGCACGTCATTTAGCAGCTCACGGAAAAAAAATGGGTCCTGGACAGAAAATTTCGTTTATAATTACTGATGATCAATCACAGAATCCTCTAGATAAAGCATTACCTATTCAATTTTATCTACAGCGTGACAAAACATATGACGTATTAAAATACAGAGAACTCTTAGTACGCGCAATGAATAATCTTCTTCCAGAACCATTAAGTAAAAGTGAACAAATTTTCTTATCAAAATATAGAAGATTTCAAAGAGAAAAATGAATTGATAATAAAATATGAAAAAGCTTTCACCAATAATTTGGAATAATGTTATGAAAATTGCGCAAAAACCAAATATTCCATTAAAACTTCGAAAAATGCGAGAAAATGCTCTAAAAGCATTAATGATTGGTATAGAAAGTGTTCTTCCTCACAATTTAATGCAAAGTGCAATTAAAATTGAAGATTCCAATTTATTAATTCAAGATAAATCTTTTGATCTTCAGAAATACTCCAAAATTCTAATTATTGGTGGCGGAAAAGCAACAGGTTTTATGACAGAAAGCTTAATTGATCTTCTTCCAAAAAAAATAGAATTCTCAGGAATAATTAATATCCCCTATGGTCAAGATTTCCCTAAACATATGAAATCATCCAAGAACAAATCAGAAATCATAGTAAATTTTGCACAACATCCAATACCAGATTCTTCGGGAGTTAAAGGTGTATATAAAATGATTAAGCAAATTGAAAAAAAAACACCAGAGACTTTGATTATTGCTTTAATAAGTGGAGGAGGAAGTGCTTTACTTACTGCACCTGCTGGAAATATTACATTAAAAGAATTGCAGATAATTAATCAAATTTTACTTGAATCTGGAGCATCTATTAATGAGATTAATTGTATTCGAAAACATCTTTCAATATTAAAAGGTGGACAACTTGCAAAAAAGTGTTATCCAAATCCATTAATTTCGCTAATTATTTCTGATGTTGTTGGAGATGAACTTGATGTAATTGCTTCAGGTCCCACTGTTCCTGATAGTTCGACATATAAAGATGCAATAGAAATTGCTCAACAATATCATTTCTGGGAAAAACTTCCTAATTCGGTTAGAAATCATCTTAAATTAGGATTAAATAAAGAAATTGATGAAAACCCAAAAAAAAACTCATCTATTTTTACAAATACATATAATTTTTTAATTGGTAGTGCCATTAATTCAGCAAATGCAGTTCAAGATTTTCTAATTCAAAAAAATTATTCAGTTAGCTTTTTCAATTCAGCATTACAAGGTGAAGCAAAAGAATTTGGAAAAAATTTAGTAAATAAGAATTTATCATCACTCTCTAAAAAATTTCCATATGCATTAATAGGAACGGGAGAATTAACAGTTACCCTCAAAGGAGACGGAAAGGGTGGTAGAAACCAAGAAATGTTGCTTTCATTTCTGCTGAATTTATTACGAAACAAAACAAAAACATCTTCATCTATTTGGAATACATATGATTTTGTAATAGTTGCTTGTGCTTTTGATGGTCTAGAAGGTAATAGTCCTGCAACTGGTGCAATTATTGATTCAAGTACTTTAGAAAGAATGAAAAAATCCTATTCTGATTTAAATAAATATCTACTCCAAAATTTAGAAAAAAACAATTCTTTTGAAGTTTTTAAAAAACTAGGTGATGCTTTGATAATAGGTCAAACTGGAACGAATGTAAATGACATGATTTTAATTCTTCTAAATTTATAGGTAATGCGAGAATATTTTAATATTGCATCTTTTATTCAATCAATTGAATAACCATGAGTATTTATGTGCAAATAGCTGGTGCTTTAGGATTTTTATTTCGTTTTTGGTTATGTGAATTTAAGTTAGACAAAGATTTGAATCAAAAAAGGGGTCATACAAGCCGATTCATTAATTATTACTTTTTAATCGCTATGATCACAGGATTTGATAATAATCTTTTTACATTAATCACAGTAGTGTCAGCACCAGCAATGGTAATGGCTTTTTTATTTTTTGATTTACCTTTCTATTTTCAAGATTGTCGTTATTCAATGACTAATAAAGGATGGTTAATTTTGGAGAGATTGACAGTACACCCACCAGTTTTTCTCTACACCGTTTATTTTTATGCAACTCAAAGTCGACTATTTTATTTTCAACTCTTTACTTTTCATAATTTAATTTTAGCGATTGTTTTAGTTCTTATCCCATTATTTGCATTTGATCCACGAGTGACTAAAAAAGAAGATTGGCCTCGTGGTTTATTCATGGTTATTGGAGCAATTATTGATATCATCGGCAATATTTGGTTTTATTCAAATTTGGCATTAGAAAGTCATTATCCAAGGTTTTTTGATCAGATAAATATAATCTAAATATGGGAATTTTTAAAAAATTTAATAAAAATAATAATAAACAATCTTTAAAAATTACCATATTATTCAAATATAGTAATTAATACAAGAAGAACTCCAATAAGAATTCCAATACCACCAATCCAAAAAGAAATTGTAATGAAAAGTTGTCCAATGCTTGGAATTGGGTCATATAAAGCAAGATATTGGGCTCTACCCCAAAATGTAATTAATAACCAAGTAATAGATGTAATAAAAATATACACCAAATGCTCAATTTCAAGTTGGATATCCACCATTATAATCAACTAGTTCTATATATACGCACTAGGAATAATAAAGCTTTAGAATGCTTATAAAGGAATATAATTTATTGGTGGAAGTCCACAAAGGGCAAGAATAATAAATGTTATTGTAATTATTATTGGCAATAAAAGATTATCTGAAAGTTGAACAGGTTTTGGAGTAAATAGATCGATAATCACGAAACATAATGCCCCAACCAAAGTATATATTGGCCCAACAAACCAGATCATGCTGATTATAGCAAAGAAAAATCCTGCTAAAGTGCCTTCCAAAGATTTAGAATTCCATTTATATTTTATTTTTCCAAATTTCAATCCAAAAATACTCGCTGCGGGATCTGCAAAACTCCCCAGACATAATGCGGCCAAAAATAGCATGGGAGGCAACATAATAGAAGAAAATAGGTAAGCTACAGCAAAATGGGTGTACGATGCCAGTGTATCTAATTCTTTATATCGCATTATTTTTTGAGATTCCTTATGCATAATAAACTGAAGATTTTGGGATAATCGGGTAAGATCATTAAAAAGGAGAACAATCATTGCACCATACATAAAAAGAAATGTAATAGTTTGACCCAAAGGTAATGATTGTCGAATAAAAATAATTTTGATAAAAAGAAATGGATCTTGAAATCCCCAAAATGAATTAAGAAGATCTTGATGTAAATCTGAATCTGGAACTTTATTTGCATTTGATTGCAAAATAAGATATGAAAAGAGAAGAAAACCAAAGATTAAACAGAAAACAAAAATATGATAGAATTTTCGTTTAAGATCAATTTTTAATTCTTGGGTATTTTCAGTTTGAGCAATTTCATTAACTAAGCCATATCGCCTAACTTTTTTCTTACCTCGAAGTTTTTGAAAGATACTGTTAATAAGAATAAGTAAACTGAATATTGCCGGTATTAAAGCAAGAATCTTTCCTGGAAGATCTCCTTCAGTGCCATCAAACTCAAATCCAACTTTAATATTAATAAGAATAAATATGAATAAAAGAACAAGAATCATTCCGATTAGATTAAGAGGTTCTTGACGAGTCTCTAATTTTTTCAGAGAATCAATATCTCCTTGTCTTAAACTATTTTGATATTTAAAAATATTTAATGAAATCTTTAATATTGAGAAAATTAGCATTCCAAATATTATATAAACAAATAATCTTGCAATAATTCCTGTAATCATAAATATTATCTCTTTTTTAAAACTCGTTAATTTCCTCTATTTTTAAAAGAATCACTCTAGGAAACATTATTTATTTAATATAATGAAGATTTTCCATAAAAAAAGATTTTTGTAATGCGAAAATAATAGCAAGTAAATAATTTATAGAAGGATTCTTATTAAAAAATATAACAGATATACAGAGAAAACATCTAAATAATTTGATAAATAATTTCATGTGAAAAAAATAATGGAGAGAGAAAAAGAAAGAAAAAATTTATTTGATAAATTAAATCAGGCAGTATTGGATATGACAGAACAAGTTTTCGGTCAAAAAGGACGAGAATTTGTAGAAAATACTCAATATCAGATAAAAGAATTTAATATTAGTGCAATTCGCGCTTGGGTAAATTTTACTGACAAATTTCTTGAAGATTCCAAACTTATTGATAATGAAATTGTAAAAAAAACTAGTTCAACAGTCAAAGATTTGCTGAAGCAACTAAAGATTTTAGAAGAAGATTCAGAAGAAGATTTTTAAAACTTTCTTCTGATTTTCATCCTTTTATTCTTTTTTTAATTTATTTTCTCTAAACATCTTTTAATCCGTTAAATTTATTGTCAATAACTCGATCTATTATATTTGCAACAATTTTCGTCTCTGGAGTTTGATTTTTAAATTTAATTTTTGCTTCCATGAAAATCATAGTGGTTAGTGATCGAAGTATTTTTACATTAATTGTTCCTGTATAGAAAAACACAAAAAAAATCTGTCGATTTGTAGAAAATAAATCACGTGAGATAACTAAAATGCGTGAAATCTCATTTCCTTCACCAAATTTAATTGTGGCAATATCTTGTTTGAAAAGTGTTTTTCCTATTGTTCCAATAGCACTAAGTAAACCAGATAATAATGCATCGTCGATTTGGATAAATTCATCAAAATTTCGTGAATAAAAAGGCAATCCCCCATTATCACAAATTAACATAGATTTCAAACCCATAAATACCCTCTTCTATAAAAACTAATTTTATTATTAATAGCCACTTTTTAACTTTTAACCTACTTATTAGTGTGATCTAACCTTATTTGAATTTTATTCTATTAGCATAATGAAATGATAGAAATTTTATATTAATCTACAATTTCAGTAATAGATTAAACAATAAATTTAATAATTATTAAAAAAAAATGGGAAATTAAACTATTTTTTTCTAATTCATGAAAATAGGGATTAATTAAGTTAGAAAACAGAAATTTTTGAATCTATTTATGAAATTAATATCAGTATATAATTCAAAAATTTCTGCTAATTTTTCATTTATGAATTTTCTTTTTTTCTGTAAGAATAAGAACAAAACATTTTTTAACCGAAGAATAAAAAGTAAATTTGCTGAAGTTAAAAGGATCGAATTTGATTCTTTTGACCAACATTTTTCAAAAATTAAAACACAGAGTGATAAATAATGATGAAAATAACTAAATGGTTTTCCAAAGAAGAATGTTTGGAAGCAATGAAACAATTTCCTAGCAGATTCGAATCAAAAGATCTTGATGGTTTAAAAGATGCAGTATTTTATTTCCAAGCCACTTTTGGGACGATTTATTCATCCAAAGAAATGGACGAAGATGATGATAAATATGAATTATGGGAAAACCTTGCCGACAATTTAGAAGAATACGAATCTATTGCTTATTTCATTGAAATTCGTGCTGAAGGTGGGCCAAAAATAATCTTCTATTTAAGCGAAGATGAACAAAAGATAGGATTGTGGGAAGGAGAATGGGATAAAGAAGCAGCTAAAGAAGCGATTGAAGCAAAAAACTATGTTTGGATGGATTGGGTTCCAAGCTGTCAGCTTCAAATAATGATGGGAAATCCAAATACTGATGCTCAATTCTTTAGTGGAGAGTTAAAAGTAGACGGTTCAATAAAACTTGCTTCGATGCCCAGACAACTTGGGTATGATTTCTTTGAATTCTTAGATATAGAAATTGATTAAAATATCAAATTGGATAATATCTTTTTTAATATCTTTTTTAATATCATTTTTCTTTCAATCAATATTTTTTAATTGTATTCTTTTCTGTTTTTTAATTTTTCGATAGAAATCAGGATTGATCCAATATTTTCTGTTTAAATCTACACTCTGAAATTTTGATTTCTCTGGATTATAATAAAATTTAAAATTCTTTAGAATCCCAAAATCAATAAATTTCAAAGGAGAAATCATTTTTAAAGTTCCTTTATTGAGAACTGTTGAATCTTCATAAAAAATATCACAGTATTTACTTCCTACACGTGCACCAACATAAGCAAAAATTTTACCTAATGAATAACCTCGAAATTGTTCACCAATAATTATGCCATTAAATATTTGTCGGGAATGATATTCAGGGTCCTTTTTTAAAAAGGCATTTGAATAACCTAAACATATCTGATCTTCGTTGTCAATTTTTAGGAATAGAAGAACAGCATAATTTCCAAAAATTTTTTCCAAAAAAGAAATTTCGAATAAATCAGGATTGATTTCACCATTTTTTTTAATAATTTTTGTGAATAATGATCCTTGTGTTGGAATCGATTCTATAATATTTATTATCAAATCTAGCTGAAAATCTTTTAATAATTGCCGATTCGATGGATTATTAATAGGAATTTTTAGAATTTGAAAAGTTAATCCAATTTCTTTCATTATTGAAATAATCATTTGAAAAAAATTTGGATCAGAAAAATTCTTTTTAAAGCAAAATTTGATTTTTTCTAATTTTTTCTGTATAATCATTGCTTTTTTTTTATGGAACTTTTTTCTTCTTAATATTATATTCCATTTATTTGCCATAATAGGTGAATCTAAATCAATTCCATTTTTAAAGTGACAATAGAGAGCATTTGCCTTTTCCCATAGAAATACTATATCAGATGGCACATTTAATGGATTAAATTTAGGATTACTCCAAATAAAGCCATAAGTGCACCTATAATAAATACGATTACTATCTTTTTGAATAAATTTTTCATTATATGGATATAAATACACGGATAAATTAGTTGATAAAGGGTTTTTATTTTTCTGATAAAAATCTTGTAATAATGAAGATTCAGGGAACTCCCAAAAAATGTATGAAATATTTGATCTATAGGAAAGAATTATTTTAGAAAAAAAAGAAGAGAAAAATGATTTTTGAAAATTTTTGATTAAGATTGGTAATTCTTTAGGATCAATCATCCAAATACAGTTTATCCATTCTGTTTGAGTTTCGCCAAATTTTCTAGGAATATGTCTAAATATTAAAAGCCCAACAAATCTTAATTCATTCGGTAAAATTTTATACTGAATGGCTACTCTAATAGAAGAGATTTCAATATATCTTTTATTTGAATTTGTTCTTTTCATATTTTCTAAAAAACTAAGTGTTTTTTCTCTATTAACAAACGAGATATTTTCTAAAATTTTCTTTTCTAAAAGATGTAGGTTTTCTGAATTTCCAAGAAAAATTTCTTTAAATTCATAATTTACACTATGATACGTTTCTAAAGATTGAATTTCGATTTTCATATTAATTTTTTATATATGAAGTTTTAAATTACGAAAAAATAACCACTAAATAAAGATCAAGAAATTTTGTTGAAAAAAATGATTATCGGTTTAACCATTCAAAAATATAAAAATATAAGACCTTCTTTATATACAAAAATTGCACTAAAAATAGGTATTGATCACATTGAATATGATCCATCAATTTTTTTAGATCTTAACGATATTTCATTGTTAATTAAAAATACTAAAAAAAAATCTGTAATTCTTCATTCACCATATTATTCAGACTGGGGATATGATTTATCCAGCAAGCAACAACATGATAAAATAGAAAAATTCCTTCAAAATCTCAATGAATTTTACAAAGAACTAAGAATCAAGGCTGTTGTTGTCCATCCTCCCAAAGATCCAAATTCAGATGAAAAATTTTTTCTTAAAAATATTAATCAAATCCCAGTAACTGTTTTATTGGAAAATTTACCTGGACAATCTTGGAAAAATTTTGAAAAGTGGTATTTTTCCATAAAAAACATGGCAAAACCGGTAATTAAAGTTTGTTTTGATATTCCACATAGTTATTTGTCAAATGGAAAATCTCATATCTTTGATATTCCAGAAAAGATTTTGAATGAAATTGTTTATATTCACATTTCAGAATTGGATGGAATAAATGATTGTCATTGGCCGTTTTATACAGCAGGAGGGAGTCTACCTATTAATAAATTTAAAGAATTTTTAAAACAAACACAATTCTCACGAATTATTAATATGGAAATACGGCCGATTAGTAAAGCAGATATGATTAATTTAGTTCGTTCTTTTTTACTTTTGCATAGATTAACTAATAAGAGAATCTATATCCAGAAATTATTTCGATTAGGAATTAATCTAATTCCAATTCTATATTTAGTAATTAAAAATAAAATATTCTAAATTGAAATCGATATTGGATGCAGTATTTGCTGGTATTCATCAAAATTTCTAATAAAATCATCTAATAAGGAATAATCAAGAATTACACCCTCATTGTTAATTATAACCTCTGATATTTTATTAGATACTAATATTATTGAATACAAATTAAGCAGTTTATATGAATTTACATTTGAATTTTGCTTTTTATTACGATAAGTTATTTTTATTTGTAGATGAAATTTAGAAAGAAGATTACTCAAAATCATGGGAATTGATGAAAGTACTTTTACACGTTCAAATTGATTTTGTAATGCATTTTTTAATTTTAAAGGAGAAATTGTTGAATTTTTCCATTTTTTGCCATCAATAAATAAAATATGATTATTTTTAAGTGCAACACAATCAATCTCATATTTTCGGTTGTTTGCAGAAAATCTAAATGATCTAAAGGCTTGATAACCAATTGATTCAAGTAATTCAACTAAATATTTTTCAAATTCTTGCCATGAAATTGAAGAAAAAATGTTAGAATATGAATAATTTTTAGCTAAATCTTGGATACATTCAAAAAGTGAAGGATACTGCATAGATGTTGGGCGAAAAATATAGAACCCTTCTTTAGTACAAATTAAATCTTGAGGAATAAATGATTTCACTTCTTTTACCCTAAGTAGATCAGAAGGTAAAACATCCAAATTTAGGCTTATATTACTGCATTCGCGAAGTTCTTGTGCAGTTATATAAGTAAGAGGAAAAATCTTTGGTGGATCATATTCTTCTACGATGATTAACTTCTTTTTTAATTCCGTAATAGATAATGAAGGATCTGTCATAATTACACTCCAAATCTATTAAAGAAACCCAAAATATTATTTTTAATATATATTAGAAAAAAAATTTTTATATATCTTAAAAGGAATGGTGAATATTCTGCAAAAATCGAGTGAAAACATAATCAAAGGAATAATTTTCTCGGTTTTTGAAAGTGAAGGTCCAATTCCAATAGTGTGTATTCCAGAAATCATCCCTGAACACCAACAACTTTTGATTTCCATGAAATCAATTAGTTTATTAATGGGAGAACAAGTGTACCAAGATGGGCAAGAGATTGATTCGATAAAGTATTTTGGGATATTGCCTTTCCCAGATATGAAATTTACAGGATTAACTTACTTTTTCTTAATTAGTGACGAATCAGCCCGTGGTAAAGCAAAAGCAGCTACAATTTCATTATTAATTAAAGACTCTGTGGCTTCAATTTTGTATGAACAAATGAAAGATCTATCCATTTTTATCTCTGAAAGTGCTAATCAAATAAATAAAAGGACCACATCAGAACAAACATATGAAATAATTTTAAGATTATATGAAACCATTGATTCTTTTTTGAATAAAGTTAGGACTCCAATTAGTAGTGAAAGAAATTTAAAAATTCTTTTTACTGGACTTGATGCGTCAGGAAAAACTAGTTATTTACGAGCAATCAAACAAAAATATAGCGAATTAACCAATATTAAACCAACTCGTGGAGTTGATCGCTATGAAGAACAAATATTAGGGAAAGACCTAATGGAATGGGACGTCGGAGGACAGATAAAATATCGCCAATTTTTCCTTAAACAAGCAGACCTTTATTTATTTGATACAAATTTATTATTTTTCTTAGTGGATATGCGGGATAGCAAACGGTTTTCTGAAATGTATGATTTTTTTGGTAAAATAATTTCAATTTTGGAAGCTTTTAACCAGTATCCTCCAATCATTGTCAATTTGCATAAAATTGATCCTGATATTGAATTTGATCAAGAAATAATACAAAATATTCCAAAAGTAAAAGAAAACCTGCTTAAAATTGGAAAGAAATTTCAAATTAAATTTTTTAAAACATCCATATTCAATCCATATTCTTTAACCAAGTCATTTTCTGAAGGTTTGAGTGCCATGAGCCCAAACCGAGAAATATTGCGCAGCCAAATTCGTTGGTTGGCATATAACATAAATGCTGAAGCAATTTTATTATTAAATAATAGTTCAATTATACTATCTGATTACTCTGTAAATGAGCTTACTAAAAGAGTTTCAGAGATTTCTGCACCACATTTTCAAAATTTGTATCGGACATTTTCAGAGTTTAAATTACTAAAGAAAAGCCAGGCAATTTGGCAGATGGATGAAAAAATAATTCTTTTTATTCGATTAAATTTACCTCAAGAGCCAGTATTTTTAATGTGCCTAGTAAAGAATAATTCTAAAATTTTATCAGATTTAGATAATGTTTTACCTGAATTCGAGAATCGAATTTTCCCTTTATTAAAATCATTTTTGTAATAATTCAATTTCTTTATGGAGATTAAAAAAAAAACATGAAGTTTCACGATAATCTTTCTCCCTCATCTAGCACTCTGACATAATATCACTCATTTAGATGGTGAAGATTAATGTGAAAGGTCATGAAAAAAAATATGATTAACGCCAATTCTCATATTTTTCGATTATTTTTATAAAACTCTCATAGATATTTTCATATTGCCCATATAATGCTATTGTTTCAAATATTTGAGGATTTTTCGAAGCATTTATATGATTTTCTGGAAAATAAAGATTATACTTAGTTAATAAAGTTATTACTTCTTCTTTTGAAACAACATTTTTCAAATCTTGCTTATTTATCATAACAACTAATGGAATTTTTTCAACTAGAGGTAATTCAGAAATTTCTGTCAATTCAGCAATAGAATCTTCATTCGCATTCATTTTATCCTTTTGACCATCAAGAACCAAAATTACTGCATCTGCACCAAAGAAAACTTTAGTTCGTAATGGTAAAAACCGTTTCTGCCCAGCGACAGTATAAATATGATAAAATAATTGATTTTGCTTCACACTTTTAACGATTCCGCGATCAAAGTAATTTGTAGCACCTGATGGTGTCGCAATTTTTGTTAATTCTCCTTCAGGACTGATTAAAGAATCGGGTCTTTCTTGTATGATCTTGAATAATGTGTCAACTGCGGTTGTTTTTCCACTTGCATAACAACCCCAATATACGATTTTTAGATATTTATCTCCAGTTTCTGTTTTTCTCACTTTATTTAATCTCCCAAATTATATGGTTTTAATTCTTCATTAACTTTTAAAATTATAAATTTTTTAGTATTTAACAAAATTTCTTCTTTGCTTTCGTTTTCTTATGTATAATCCAAAAATCAAAGAAATAAAAAGAAAAGATCCTAAACTTAAGATAATTTTCAACCATTCGCTAAATATTAATACTGATTGAGGTTCAATTGTTGTGGTTTTTATTTCAAAATCCATTTGAAAATCGAAATGATATTTTTGAGAATTTCCAATTGGATATAAAAATGGAAATTCAGGAATTCCATCAGTATCATTCGTTATCAGATCTAAAGGTGGATCAATCCCTTCTTCATACCATCCACCTATAGTTGTAATCAAATGAACATAATCCATTTGATATAAATACTGTAAAGCGGATTCATTTCCATAATGAAAATAAGGTTTCCCCCATGTCGGATCAGCACTAACCCAACCTAAAGTTGGTAAATAGTATTGCACCCAAGCATGACCAGGAATTTCATTATCTGAATTAATAGAATAACTCCACTTATCTCCAGATGAAAGAGTATATTTTGGAATTGGATCTGATAATGAGCCATCAATTAAGGCAATTCCTAAAACTTTTCTTGCAGGAATTCCAACAGCACGCAGTAAACCAACCATCAAAGTTGAAAACTCGGAACAATCTCCTGAAAATGTGTTTATTATTTCCTTCAATGTTAAAACATCTTTAGAATCAGTGTAGTTCATGGATTCTTCAACAAAAAGATAAATAGATTCAACTAACTGTTTTAGATTTGTTGAGTTATGTGTAATAGAATAAATCAGCGATTGAACTTGTGAATCATTTATTTCATAATATGGTTGTTGTGAAGTATAGAATTGATAAAGCCAATCAGATGTGTTATAATCATACAAGGATAAATTTAAAGGAATAGAGTAGGAAGTTGATTTTAAGGTAACGTTATAGGTTGCAGAAAAGGAAAATTCAGTACGATCTTGGTATGGATTCATTATTGCCTCATAATAATCGAATGAATTATTGTACACATCACTGGGATCAAATGAATAATTTTGATAAAATGCAGGGGGTTTAAAATCTATTAAATTAGATGATTGAATATATGTTTGATTTTTATTTCCAGTTTCCCATGATTTCAATCGAGGAATCCATATTTTAAATGTACTTTGATAAGGCGATTGAGCGATATAATCAATATTATAAGTTATTTCTATATTTACAGATTCATCAGATTGAAACGGAACAGGTATAAAACTAGAAGATGCTTGTGATGAAGAAATAATTGAAAAAAATAAAATTTGAAATAATACAAATAGAAATATACGTTTTTTATCAAAATTATAGATGTGCGATTTCTTTATTTTTTTAAGCATATCTGATCAAGCTACTAAAATTATCCATCCTTTTTTTTTTGTGGGTTATTTCCTATAAAAAGAAAGTTATTTTTTTCTTTCTTCGCTCCAAATGCTTGTATTAATATTGGAGTAAAATATTTTATCAATTTTCTAAATTCAACAGCTCTAAATAGATGATAGAATCGATTAATACTCAAATTTCCTTGGGTACTTGATAATTTCCAAGGAACAATTACATCACCTACTTCAAAATCTATATTTTTGTTAGAATAAGGTTTCTCTTTACATGTATCATAAGTCATTTTTGTTATTTGATGTAAATATTCTTTGATGAATCTTTTTTGTTTAAATCTCCATACAGTAATTACAATTAAGGCATTTATTGTAGATATTCGTTGAAACTCAATCATGACATTTTCTCGAGTAATACTACCTTTGATATGATGAATGCTGGCAATTGCGAAAATTCCATCTAAAGAATCTGATCGAAATGGAAGAGCACATATATCTGCTTGGATTTTCATACTATTTGATTGATTTCTTTTAAGCATTTCTCTTGATTGATCAAGATCGATTAAGATTCGGCAGTATTTTAATAAATATTCTGAATGTCGCCCAGAACCTGAACCTAAATCAGCAAAAATATACGATTTTTGATTAATTTTTTGATCAAAGTATTGATTCTTTTGGAAATATTCAGTTAAATAAGGTGTTAAAATGGAAATCAAAGGTGGCCATGGATGTTGGCGTTTATTACTCCAATCTTGTGCGATTCTATCAAACATTTCTCTTCATTAAATTAATTAATATAAATTAATATTTTAAAGTAAAGTTATCGTGGCGATCAACTTGGAAAAAAAAAAACCGGAATCTAAAAGTCTTGGGTCCCCATATTATTTTGAATGCACACAATGTGGGAAATGCTGTTCTGATCCAGATACAATTGTAAATTTAACTTACAGTGATATTTTACGCATACAAGAAGAATTAAATTATAGTTTAAATGATTTTTTAAAAATAATTGGATTTTATCATTTTAATCATATTCTGACAGCTAAAGAATTGGAACAAATGGTCATCCCTCCAATTCAAACTGAACGAGGATTAGCTTTTGTTGGAATTCGTAAAAAACCTAATGGTAGGTGTATTTTTTTATCAAAAAAGAATAAATGTAAAATCTATGCTACCAGACCTAATTTATGTCGTACATTTCCTTTTCATTTTCATTCTCATCCAATTTCTCAACCAAAAAAAGGATTGGATATTAAAATGAATTTGACTCAAAAAGCTATTGAATACTGTCCTGGATTATCTTCAAATAGAGAAATTGATAAATTTTATTGGTTAGATATAGGAAAAATGGCAACAGCAGCCATTTTAAAAGAAGCAATATTGGTGAAAAAATGGAATAAAGCAGTTGAAGAAAAAAAAATTAAACCAATAGCAGAAAATTATTTACGAATAGTTTTAAACTTATTTGATAACAAAAAGAAGATAGAAATTAATAAAAAATCAATAAAAAAGAATTATCAATCAATTATAAAACGAAAATTGAAAGAAAAAAAAAGTCACAATAAATAGATTATTATAAGTGATTTTTTATTCTTTAATTTTTAATGGAATTAAAGAATTTACAGTATCAATTCCAATTTGGACCAACTTCTCTGTTTCATTCATAGTTGTTTGTGATTCGGCAGTTATACGTAAAATTGGGGTTGTTCCAGATTTCCTTATTAATATCCATCCGCTTTCAAACCGTAAATGTACTCCATCAACTAAGGTGCGTTTGAAGTTGCTGTATCCAGCTTGTTCTAAATTTTTTTCTAATTTCTTAGCTATTGTTAGATAATCTTGAGATCTAAAATGTAAATCTTTTTCGAGCTCAACATTCTTTTTTAAATATGGAAACTCTGGTATGTCTACGAATAATTCACTGAATTTACATTTATAATGTGAAAGATATTTTAACAAAATCGCAATAGTGGCTAAACTATCTGGTGCTTTATGATCAGTTTTTTCAGGCCAAATATAAACACCACAATTTTCCCCTCCTAAAAAGGCATTATACTTTAACATTGCTTGCGAAACGTTTATATCTCCAACTTTTGTTCTATATACATTTACTCCTAAAGGTTCTAAAACAGCTTCGATAACTCCAGATGAATTAACAGGAGTAACAACAGATAATGGTGGTCGAGACGATAAATTTGGATATTTTGAATTGATATATTCCTTGGCTAAAAAGGTTAAAATTCGTATAGGTTCAACAACATTACCATTTTCATCCAAAAACACGACCCGATCTGCATCTCCATCGAATGCAATCCCCATTTGTATTTTTGGTGAATGTTGAATAAACAACCGCAAATCTTCTAAGTTTTTTGGACTTGGCTCAGAGAGTCTACCTGGAAAAGTTCCATCTGGTTGTGAATTCAAAGTAATAAAATCTAAACCTAATGCACTAAGCAATTTTGGACCTATTTCAGATGCACTCCCATTTCCTGGATCTACAATAACAGTAAAATGATCATCTTTACAATGATATTGAATTCGTTTCATTATATGTTCAATATGTCTGTCATTAATTCCAAAGATCTGAGTAACTACACCAAGTTCATTATATTCTTTTCGAACAAAAGCTCTCTTGTTATAAATTGTTTCGATCTCAGCTTCTTGTTCAGGACTAAAACCTAAACCCCCTTTATTCCAAAGCTTAACACCAATATATTCAGGAGGGTTGTGAGAAGCAGTAATCATTACTCCACAATCTGCATCGAGAAAGTCGATTGACATGGCCAAAGTTGGTGTTGTGACCATTCCTATAGTATATACCTTGCATCCAGTACTTACTAAACCACTTATAATCGCATATTCGATTGCAAGTGCAGCTGTGCGAATATCTCTACCAATAACAACTTTACCAGAATTTATAGCAGTTCCAATTGCTTCACCAAGGCGAAGTGCCATATTTGGGGTAAAGGTTTGTTCTGATTTATCATATGTTGAAAATTTTTTTCGTATTCCACATGTTCCAAACATTGCATTCAAATAAATGGAATATATAAAAAAAGAAAAATGTTTGGATATTTAAGCGCGCAATCTTGATGTCTCTTTATCTTTCTTTACCTTTTTTTATCCATTTATTTTATTTTGAATTCAAAAAGAGTATAAAAAATAATAGAAATGTAAAAAATACAAACTATTATCCAAGATGATCTTTTATTTTTTTCCATTTGAGGAATTTGAAGTGATTTCATTTCAGATTTCCTAAAATAAAGTGAATTATAAATCCAAATAATACTTAAGGTTTTAAAAACAACCAATCCAATTCCAACAATCAAAATCATCCATAAGATAATAAGATCAATAGAGTTAGGTAATAAATTTTGCGCAGTACTAAGCAAACTTAAATAATACATTTCAAAAAATTGATAACCGGGAGAGTTCTTAAAAAAGAACATAACAGGAACTAAGAAAATAAATATTAACTCTAAGGGAGTCTTTTTTAATATTGATAATTTACTTAAATAATTTTTATCAGAAGCGTTTAATAATGGTTCAAGCAAAGCAAATAAAATACTGTTAAGTACAATAACAATAATATAAAAAATTATAGCGGTTGTATAAAATAGTGATTTTGCTTGACCAGAAAAATAATAACCAGAAAGAATTAACAAAAATACTTGAAAGTCGATTCCTGATAAGAGAATTAAGATTTTTGCAAACTTTATCCGATTTTGTGCCTTCTTTTTATTATTTTCTCTACTTAATTCAACAAATAACCATATTAAATTTATAATTGCCACTCCAAAAAAGATGTAAGCCAGAGTATGATCAAAACTGATAAAAATAGTTAGTAGTTGAAAAATAAATAATCCCATTAAT
Organism: Candidatus Harpocratesius sp.; assembly: GCF_054039255.1. Classification (NCBI taxonomy): domain Archaea; kingdom Promethearchaeati; phylum Promethearchaeota; class Promethearchaeia; order Promethearchaeales; family Promethearchaeaceae; genus Candidatus Harpocratesius; species Candidatus Harpocratesius sp. Next base: position 14,960 of record NZ_JBPLBG010000035.1, on the reverse strand, counting down.
GGAAAAAAAACTAAAGTTAAAATCCCTATAGTAAAAGAAGATGAATTTGCATAATTTTTTCTAATAGAGCGTGAAAATATAAAACTAAATCCTGAAAACAAACCTAGTGTTATAAAGAATCCAAAATAATTCAAGTATTTTCGAATTGAAGGAACAGATGTAAAACTATATGAAAGATCTTCCAAATTATAGGAAAAATAGTCAAAAGCGACTGACAATATCAGAATAATTAATAGAAAGATAACAAAAGAAACCATTTCTCTAAATTCTCTAAAATAAATGGGATCTTTTTTATAATCTCCTGTGAAACTGAGAAAATATATTGAATTTATTAGTATTATATAAGAAAGTGCAATTATAAAAATGCTAGATGATAATTCAATTAATAAAGTTGAAATCACGATAAGCATGAACAAGAGGGATATATTTTGATTTGAATGTGAGTTCAAGATCTGATGTTTATTCACAATATGAAGAATTAGAAAGATTACCAAAATTATATCAGCAATTAACCAATTCGTTGAATCCTCGGGAAAATAATCGGTTAAGAAATTTAAAAATTGCAAAGCTGGGGAAATGAGAATTAAATTTTGCAAAATTAAAACAAGAATCAAACATATATTCACAAGATAGAAAGAATACCTTGGTTGATGCATAGCAGGGAAGATCAGCAATAAAGAAAGAAATAAGATCATTATTGGAAAATTATTTAAAAGAACCTCAAACACTTGTTTCATCTCCTCTTTTTTTTAATTCAGGAGCGACTTCAAATTTCTCCCAAATAACAGATTCATTTTCATTAAATAACTCATTTTCTTCAATGGTAATCAAAGAGTGAAAATTCTTATCATTAAAGATGTTTTGGATAAAAAAGATAAAAAAGGGTAATAGGATAAATACAAAACTATTCTTAATTAGAAAAATAATAATCATAGTTATTGTAAGAAAGAAAACGGAATGGAATAATTGCCGATATTTTCGTTTAGTTATTGAATTTAAGAAGAGAAAAATAATTCCTAAACCTATAAAAAGATAAATATATTCTAAATTAGCAATAATAAATTCTTGAATCGATCCCATGGTACATGTTTATTTTGTCCTAAGATTTCTTAAAATTTTCGCATTTCTTTAAAAAAAAATTTGCTCATATGTGAGTGAAAATATTTTATATCCCTTAAATGATGATTTAATTTCATGATTATGAAAATCGATTAATAAAAAAGAGCATCCTTTTGGATTTAAAAAATCAAGAATATAAGAAACTGAAGCAGTTATCTCACTTAAAATAATTGGAATAGGGCGATTATCATGCCACAAGCATTTACCTATCAATAACTCTTGATTTTTAGTATTCCAAGCTACAATTGGATAAAATCGAGACTTTATCCACCAAGAACCGATTTTATCAAAATTAAACCAATTTAAAGCCATTTTTGGAAGATATATCAAAACTTGTTCAGAAATTACATCAATAATCAGTAAACTTAAATTTTGATGAAGTGAATTTATAGAAAATTTCTGCATAGCAATATTACTAAAATTTGGAAAAATGAATCCAAAATAAAATCGCAAAAAAGGAATTTGAATAAAATAAAGCCCATTACGTGAATTTTTTTTTGCTAAAAGAGGTAATTCACGCTTAATAATTGAAAATTGCATCAAATTTTGAATATATTGAGATAAATCAGAACTTTTCATACCCAATTGCAATCTAATTTCTTTCAGTGTTTTCTTATTTTGTGCAATACATGCTAAAATCTCTATATATATATTTAGATTTTTAAAATATTGTAATAAAAAATACTCCACTTCCATTTTCCATAAAGGTGCTTTCAGAAATAAATTAGAATGTAAAAAATCCCATATCGGAACTGAAATTTGGTTTAAATACTTGGGAATTCCTCCAAATAAAGCAAATACAATTAGCGCTTCCTCCTGTGAAATTGTTGGATGAAAAAGAGATAATTCATCTATTTTTATCGGCATTAATTGAAATTTGATTTGGGTAAAAGATGATTGGGGAAATATTTGTTCTAAATTCAGCTGATTAGTAGATAAACTATGAATAAATATAATTTTAATATATGTATTAGAGAGTAATTGGATGAAAAATTCATTAAAAATTTCAGAACTCAAAGCATCAAATTTATCTACGTTATCAATTATCAGATATTGAATCTTTTTTTCTAATGTTTTGAAAAATAAAACTTTTTGAGGGTCTAATAATCGCAAATCAGGATAAAGATTGAAAATAAAATTAAGAAAGCTATCAAATTCATCTTTTTTTCGAACATAGAAATACAAATATGGATTATTGTTTACAATATTTAAAACAGAAGTCGTTTTCCCGACTTGAAAAAATCCATATATATGAATTACTGAATAATTTGATTCCAGAATTGAATCTTTTAATTGTTTATATTCCTCTGTTTCAACAAATTTCAAGGGTGAATCTTCTTTTTTTTTATGTGAAACAATTTTTCCTTTTTTTTTTCCAATATGTTCTTTCTTTGATATTTTTTTTTTTGGTACCTTTGATGTGTGTTTTAATTTCTCTAGATCATCCAAGAAACTCAATTTTTAACCACATCCTGCTCAATAAGTTTCAATAAATCTCGATCCAATATTTCACTGGCTTTTAAAAAAGAGTCTATTGTTATTTTATTAGAATTATGTAAAAGTTGAGTCAAGCGCTCATAAAATTCATATAATTGAGCGATACCTTTTTTTAAGTTTCTTCCTGTTAAATTCGAATGAATAGGAACTAGAATACCTATTGTTTTCTTATCCTTTGGATTCAAAATATCTACACCTAAAAAATATATTATAACCTACTTAAGTATTACTTAAGTAAACTTAAGTATATTAATCTAAGGGTTTTTTTTAAGAAATTATAATCTAATATATATCACTTACTTAAGTTAAAAAAAAAGATACTTAAGTAAAAAAGAAGGAAGTATTTATATCAATTAAATAAGAAAAAAGGTAAAATATAGAATAGAAGATGATCCAGATAATATGTGAAGAATAATTAATTAAAAAGAAGATAAGAGATTATTTGGTTGAAATTTAAAATTCGGAACACCTAATACCTCGCATTTCTTTGATCCAAGAAAAACAGCCAATTTTAACGCTCGTTCTAGCGAAAATGAATTAAGTATACCAAATATTATCCCTGCATTAAATGCATCTCCAGCTCCAGTAGTATCTTTAATTATTAAATTATCAGGTGGTTTCTGAAAATAATATGTTTTTTTATCAACTAATATTGCTCCTTTCTTGCCACATTTCATGCAAAGATATCCAATATTAACAGTTTTTATAAAATCATGTAAAATACAGAATTTTTCGAAAATTGAAAGAATGAGGAATGATTTTAATGTTTTTACATTCCCTAATAAGAAAAAAAGGATTCCAAATTCTTCTTCATTTCCCAACATTATTCTCAAAGATATTTTTTCAAATAGGCAAAATAATGAATTCCTTAAATACTCTTTATTCATATCATTCAAATCATCAACTTTCGGTAAAATACCACTAATATCCATTGAAAATAAGTAAGGTTGTATTTTTACCAAATTTTCAAGTGTTTTTTGAGAATGAGTGAAATGAATTAATGTATTTTGGAGAATTTTAGAATAAAATGGATCACAAATAATTTCTGATAATTTAGATGATACAGAAGGAAATCGTTTAATTGATCTTTCACCGTGAGAATCCAATCTAATTTTTGTTCGACCGGAATTTCCTTCCACAATTTTAATATTTACAGCACTCATTTTTGCCAATTTTAAAGCTAATAAGATTTTCTCAGCTATTTTATCTGTTCCAATTGTAGAAATAAGATTCACTTTATAATCAAGTGGATAAAGAGTATTCTTCATTAATTGAAGTAGAAAAAAGCAGGTATTTGTAGCACTCCCTCCTAAAAAAGAAATACTCTCCCCATTTGCAAGTATATATTGATCCCAATTCAATGAACCAATACAGAAGAATACATTTCTCATGAAATCACGATAACTCTGTAATTTTTAAAGATTTTTAAGAAAATATCTTAAAAGCTTTTTCACTTTATTCTTTAAGAATTAATCGAATTGGGCAATGATCAGAGCCATAAATTTGATCCAATATTTCACTCGCTTTAACTTGTGGAATAAATTCATGATTTACAATAAAATAATCAAGCCGCCAGCCAACATTACGTTCTCGCGCGTTTGATCGATAAGACCAATAAGTATAATGCCCCCCATCAGAGTTAAAAAATCGAAACGTATCAATATAGCCACGATTTAAGAGTTCGGAAAAAGAAATTCGTTCTTCATTTGTAAAACCTGCATGCTTTTTATTTGATGCAGGATTTGCAAGATCTATTTCTTTATGTGCAACATTAAGATCTCCAGTTAAAATTATTGGTTTTTTAACTTTTAATTCATCAATATAATCCCATAAAGCTTGATTATAGCGTAATTTAAATTCTAATCTTTTTAATCCATAACCTGCATTGGGAAGATAGCCGTTGATGAGAAAGAATTTTTCATATTCCATTGTAATTAATCTTCCTTCGAGATCTAGATCTTCTTCATGATTTATACCAAACATTACTGCTTTAGGCTCAACTTTAGTTAACACCATAGTTCCTGAATATCCATTTTTCTTAGCTGGATTCCAAAACATCTGATATTTCTTCATAATAGGATTTTCGATAAAATTAGGATCAATAGTTTTTTCAGATACTTTTACTTCTTGAAGGCAATAGATATCCGCACCCTCTTCTTTTAGAAATTTCAGCAAACCTTTCTTTAAGGCAGAATTTAAGCCATTTACATTCCAAGAAATAATTTTCATGCGCATTTAACTATATCACTCAAATATAGAAAAAAGTTTTTGATAACTCAACCATAAAATTACCTATAAAATTGATTTTTTGATCATAAACTAATTTACACTAATTCACTTTTGTTTATTTAATAGAGATGATAAATATGACTAAAGTTCTTTTAATTGGTAATGGTGCCCGTGAACATGCAATTGCAGAGGCACTTGTCAAAGGTGATGCTGAAATTTGCGCCTTTATGGCTAAAATGAATCCAGGTATTTCAGCACTCTGTAATAAAAACGTAGAATTGGGAAAATTAACAAACTTTGCAGCAATTGCAACTTTTGGAAATAAAAATAGGGTTGAATTTGCAGTTGTAGGTCCAGAAGCACCGCTAGCGATGGGAATTGTCGATGCATTAAAAGCTCAAGGAATTCCAACAGTAGGACCCACTATTGAATGCGCCCAATTAGAAAGCTCTAAAATTTTTGCCAGATCCTTATTAAAAAAATATCACATTGAATCAAATATTCAATTTGAAACATTCAAAAATATGGAATCTATACCAGAATTTGTTGAGAAAATAGGCAAAGAAAACGTAGTTGTTAAACCTGATGGTTTAACGGGTGGAAAAGGCGTGAAAGTATGGGGAGATCACCTTCATTCTGAAAAGGAGATCTATGATTATTGCCAAGAAATTTTTGATCATAATGGGCGCGTTGTTATTGAAGAGAAATTAGAAGGAGAAGAATTTACTTATATTTGTTTTGTTGATGGAAAACACGTGGTTGGAACTCCGATAGTTCAAGATAACAAACGAGCATATAATGGAGACAAAGGTCCAAATACAGGAGGAATGGGATCAATTTCTTTTCCTGATCATTTACTTCCATTTATTACAGCTGAAGATGTAGAATATGCCAGAAATCAACTGGAAAAAGTGATTCAAGCAGTCCACAATGAAACTGGAGTCGAATACAAAGGATTTCTTTATGGTCAATTTATGAAAACCAATAAGGGTATAAAAGTTGTTGAATTCAATATCCGGTTTGGAGATCCTGAAGCAATGAATATTCTACCCATTTTATCATCAAATTTCGTGGAAATATGCCAGCAAATTTTAGCAGGAACACTTAAAAATGAAATAATTTTTGATAAAAAAGCTACTGTATGTAAATACTTAGTACCTGATGGATATCCTGTAAATCCTAAAGCGAATAGTGAAATAATAATTGATGAAAAAGCCTTGAAAGAAATTAGTGCTAAAATTTATTATGCATCAGTTAGTGAAGAAGAAGGAAAGATTTACACTTCCACTTCTCGCGCTATTGCTGTACTGGGAATTGCTGATTCAATTGATGAAGCGGAAAAAATTGCAGAAAAAGCCACCCAATATATTCAAGGTGATTTATTTCACAGAACGGATATCGGAACTCAAACAGTAATCGATAAAAGAACTCAGCATTTGAATCTTATATTGCATAAATGAAAATATCCATTCATTTTACATCTTTTTTTAGAATAATTCCTTTATAAAATGAGCATTCTCACTATCTTTAAAGATTATTTGATAATTTTCTTTTTGGTAAAAAGTCATGGCAGAAATCCAATTATGGCAAGTTTCAAGCACTATTTGATTATAACCTTCTGAAATTGCATAATTTTCTAAAAATGTAAGAATTCTATGGGCAATTTTTTGTCTTCGATATTCTTTCATCACATACATACGAACAATTCGTGCTGTATTAGCCGATTCTTTTATTATTGCACCTGTACCTATCATTTTACCTTGATAGATTGCTACCACAAATATTTGACTATTTGTGCAATAAAATTCATAAATATTATTTAAATCAGGATTTTTTGACATATCCAAAACACCCCATCGCTCCTTTAATCCTTTCATTATTATATTCTGAGCTAATTTTGTCTCATTTCTTTGAATTTGCCTAATAATTAGACTTTTTTCTTCTTTTTGGATATTTTTCGAAATCATTACTAATAAAAAGTAATATTTAATTTACCATAAAATTCTAATGGATCTCTTCTTAATAAACATATATATGAACGGGTTAGATCCTACCATCCATCAACGAAAAGATGACCATATTTTACTTTCATTAGAGAATAATGGATATTCTAATGAAACAACATGGTTAGATCTTGTGAAATTAATTCATGATCCGTTACCACTTTTTGATTTTTCAGAAATTGATACTTCAACTCATTTTTTAAATAAAAAGATTTGTTCACCTATTCTAATTGATGCCCTTACCGGAGGAACTGATTTATCTTATAAAATTAATCATACTTTATCAAAATTGGCTGAAAAAAAAAATATACCAATTGCGGTTGGAAGTCAACGTATATGCTTAACAAACAGAGATTGTATCGAGAGTTTTAAAATAGTTCGAAAAACAAACCCAACTGGTGTTGTATTAGGAAATATTGGAATATCTCAAGTAATTGAAATGAAATCTTTTGAAAATATTGATAAAATTATTTCATTAATCGATGCAGATGGTATCTGTATTCATTTAAATCCATTACAAGAATTAATTCAAAAAAAAGGAAATCTACATTTAACACAAGGGATTGAAAAATTAATTCAATTACGAGATTATTTACAAATTCCAATTATCTTAAAAGAAGTTGGAACAGGTATGTCAAAAGAATTTATCTTAAAAACCTATAATAAAGGTTTTAATCTATTTAATATTTCAGGTTTTGGTGGAACAAATTTTACTCTGTTGGAAAGTGATAGAGCTAAGGAAGAACATGAAATGATTACTTATTATTCAGGTCAGACTTTCGCTCGTTGGGGGATCCCTACTGCAGCAAGTATTCTCGAAGCAAAATCTGTTATTCAAAATAATGCCTTTTTAATTGCAAGTGGTGGAATTAGAACAGGCTTGGATATTGGAAAATGTCTTAGTTTAGGCGCTAATCTTTGTGGACTTGCATTTCCATTCCTCAAATATGCTCAACAAGGCGAAAATGCTTTAGAAAATTTTTTTGAGAAATTATTGTATGAATTGCAAATCTTAATGGCTCTTTCAGGAACTAAAGAACTTTCAGAAATTCAAAATGTTCCAAAAGTTTTATTATCTCCATTAGATAATTGGGTAAAACAAAGAAATTTATCTTTAAAATAAATAAGATACTTCAGAAGAAATAAAAAGCTCAAGAATAAAAGTATTAAGAGTTAAAAAATAAAAATGTGAAGATTGAAGATAAAAAGAGGAAAAAATATAATGAGTTATCAAGAATTACAAGAAGATATTAATCAAAATATAAAATCTATTAATGAATATATCGTAAATAATATTAAAATTGAAAATGAAACTCTTTTTCAAGCCTGTATTCATTTATTTAATGCTGGAGGAAAAAGAATTCGACCTTATATTATGAGAACTGTATACTCGTTATTTAAAACAGACAGTTCTCCTATTACTCCGATTGCTTCAGCGATTGAAATATTGCATACTTTTACTTTGATTCATGATGATATTATGGATCAAGATAAATTTAGAAGAGGATTTCCAACAGTTCATACAAAATGGGGTCAAAATATTGCCATTCTTGCAGGAGATGTCCTTCACTCTTTAGTTTTTTCAATAATTAGTCAATCAGATTTTAACAAAGAAATTCTGACTCGAATAATGATAGATTTTTCTGAGACTTTAATAAAAATTTGTGAAGGTCAAACCATGGATCTCCAATTTGAAAAACAAGAAAATGTTACTATTAATGAGTATTTAAAAATGATTTCACTTAAAACAGGAGAACTTCTTGCATTAAGTGCCCGAACGGGGGGAATTGCGGCTGAAGTTGATGAAAACATGATTAAAAATCTTAGTAACTTTGGATTAGCATATGGATTTGCTTTTCAGATCATTGATGATATCTTAGGGATTATTGGGGATCAAGGCAAATTAGGTAAACCCATTGGAAGTGATCTTAGACAAGGAAAAAAAACGTTTGTAATTCTTTATGCTTTGGAAAATACCTCTGATGATGAACAAAAAATATTAAAAGACATATTACGAACTCAAAATTTATCAGAAGGAGAATTAAAAAAAGGAATTGAAATAATTTCTAATTCGGGGGCAATTGATAACGCACGAATTTTGGCAAATAAATATCTTGATTCAGCTCTTGATAATTTAGAAAAATTGCCATCAAGTAATGGTAAAAATAATCTAATTCAATTAACTAAAAAATCATTAAATAGAAAATTCTGAGAATAATTTAATTAAAATGCGGTAGAAAAACAAACAATAATTTCAAATTTATCTTTGAATGCACTGATTTATGGCAAAATTTAAAAAATCAATGGGATCATAATATTATTGGTAAAATGATTGATTTTTCCGATGAAGAATCCAACTTTGATTATAAACCGAAATATGAAATCTTTCATAGTTTGATGAAGAATCGTATAAAGGAGATTTTACTTGTATCAAGTGCATATGATAATTTTATCCTGGAAGAAGATGGTAGATTATCTGATCAAATATATGCAGAATTTCACGATTTAAACTTAAGGACATTACCTCATATAACTAGAGTTTCATCTGTAAACGAAGCAATTAATCAACTTAAGGAAAAGAAATTTGATTTAGTTGTTACCATGAGACGCCTTTTTGAGATAGATCCTTATGAATTTGGAAAACAACTAAAAGAAATACAAGACATTCCTGTTGTTTTATTGCTAACAAGTCTTTCAGAAATCAATTTTTTTCCAGATTTTTGTAAAAAGAGAGAAGGTATTGATCTAACATTTCTGTGGAACGGCGATAGTGCAATATTTATCTCTTTAACGAAGTTAATTGAAGATCGTATGAATTTGAAATACGATACAGAACACGGACTTGTGCGTGTAATAATCATTATCGAAGATTCCATTAGATTCTATTCCTTATATCTACCTTTAATTTACAGCGAAATCATGCGTCAAGTTCAATTTTTAATTCATGAAGGTGTAAATGATTATTATCGATTATTACAAATGAAAGCAAGGCCAAAAATCGTTTTAACACATACATATGAAGAAGCTATGAAATTTTATGAAGAATATAAAGAATATATAATAGGAATAATCTCAGATATTGAATTTCCGAGAAATAGTAAAATCGATAAAAATGCTGGAATTGATTTCATTAAAATGGTAAAAGATGAAGCTCCAACAATTCCTGCGATTTTACAATCTAGCAATATCCAATATGAGAAAAAAGCACATGAGATCAACGCTTATTTTATCCATAAAGAATCTAAGACATTATTAGAAGATATAAGGAATTTTATGATCCAATACATGGGTTTTGGTGATTTTATTTTCAGATTGGAAAATGGCAAACAAGTAGGCAAAGCATCTAATCTACGAGAATTTAAAGAGGAACTAGAACGAATTCCACTTGAATCTCTGTATTTTCACGCAACTCATGATAATTTTTCTGGATGGTTGATGGCACGGGGAGAATTTAGAGTTGCTTCAATACTAAAATCAAAACATATCGAGGATTTTAAATCATTAGAATTGATCAGAAAATTCTTACTGGAATCTGTTCAATATTTACTAGTTCAACAGAAAAATGTGGTAACTGATTTTAGAAGACACAATTATAATCCAGAATCAAATTTTATAAGGTTAAGACCTGGTTCTTTGGGGGGAAAGGGAAGAGGACTTGCATTTCTCATGTTTATTTTGAATCCTTACAATCTTACGCATTTTCCTACAGTTGAAATTTCAATTCCGCAAACGATTGCTATTGGTACTGATGAATTCGATAATTTTATGAAAAGAAACCATTTATATGAAATTTCTCTATCCAATGAACTAGAAGAAGAAGAACTTTTTAAAATTTTTAAAAAAGCCAAATTATCTAAAAGTTTGAAAGAAGATCTAAAGATCATTTTAAAAGATTGGAAAAATCATCCAATTGCTGTAAGGAGCTCATCAATAGTAGAAGATTCGCAATTTCAACCATTTGCTGGGGTATTTGGGACATATATGATATCAAACCAAGAAAGAGATATAAATTCACGTTTAGATCGAGTTTTTGAAGCTATAAAAATGGTATATGCATCTACTTTCTCGAAAATGGCAAAAACTAATAGCAAAGCGCTAAATTTACGTATCGATGAAGTAAAAATGGGTGTATTAATTCAGAAAGTTGTTGGTCGAAAATATGCAAATAGCCAACACTATTATCCAAATTTCTCTGGAACTGCAAGTAGCTATAATTATTATCCTGTAGGTAAAATGAAGTCACATGATGGTATAGCTTTTTTAGCGTTAGGATTAGGGAGAACGATTGTTAATGGGGGTCTAGCCAGAACTTTCTGTCCAAGTTATCCAAAACTTCAGATTTGTTCTGATGTAAAAGAAAAATTGAAGAATAGTCAAACAGAGTTTTTTGCAATAGATTTATCAAGTAAAACTAAACATATTAAAAATGAGGAGTCATTTCTTGTAAAATTGAATATTCTGGATGCAAAAAAAGATGGCAGCTTGGAGATGATTGCTGATACATATAATATCCAAAATGATATTATTCAATCAGGTTATTGGGATGATAAAATAGGTCCACCAATAATCACTTTTAATCGACAATTATTGTATGACGATTCGTTTCCATTACCCAAAATAATTAAAGAAATACTTATTCTTGGTGAAAGAACTATGGGGTGCCCTGTTGAGATTGAATTTGCAGGAAATTTTAGGCAAAATGAAAAAGAAAAGCATTCATTTAATTTACTTCAAATTCGACCAAGTATCGAAATTTTCCAAAAAGAACTTGAAGAAATTGAAATGGTAGGAAAGGAAAAAATATTAGCATATTCTTCTTCTTTTTCAGGTAATAATATTATTAAAAATATTCAAGATATTGTATACATTAAACCATCAAATTTTGATATTCTCAAAACTATAGATATGGTTGTAGAGATTGACGATTTGAATAATAAATTAGTTTCTCAGAAAAAACCATATTTACTAATAGTATTTGGACGGTTGGGCACATTTGATAAGTTTTTAGGAATTCCAGTAAAAGAATATAATATCACTGGAGCAAAAGTAATTATCGAAACAGGAACACAAGACTTCCAAATAGAAAAAAGTCAAGGAACACATTTTTTTCAAAACATGATTAGCACTAAAACTGGTTATTTATATATAAACCATAGTTCAGAATCAGATTTTATTGATTGGAAATGGCTTAAAAACCAAAATATATCTGAAAATAAGCAATATTTTGCCCATGTAGAATTATCGAAACCATTAACCATCATATTAGATGGAAAACGTAAAATTGCATTGATTCAAAAACCTAAAAATCAGATAAAAGATAATAATAAAAATTAATAAAATCAAATTCATAAAAATTGAAAAAAGAGAGTATAGAAAGATGGTTTTTAATATACCCATTAAAAAACGAAAATGTCCACGATGTGGAGAAGAGATCTCAGATTGCTTAATTGTAATTTGTCCACAATGTGGTTTTCAACTAGATAAAATCGCAAAATCTACTGCACCTGAATTTTTTCTAAAAAAAAACCAAGAATTTCTTGAAAATGTTGTAAATCCATCTATTCAAAAATTCCAAGAAAAAAAAAAAAATTTTAAAAAATCAAAGGTTTCTAGTGAAAAAAATGCACATCTTTCTTTCATAAAATCTTTGAAAATTCAAAAAAATCCAGAGATCGTTTCCAGTTCGTTTGAGTCTAGCCAGAAAGAAGATAACAATTCCACAAAAATAAAAGATTTTAAAATTCAAAAATTAAAAATCGATGAATCTATTGCTAAATTAAAAACGAATACCAAAGTAACCCGTGTACAAATTGAGCAAGAAAAGATACCTTTGGGAATTTCAGGTGAGTATATTAAATATATTGGAATTATTACTAAAGATCGTGAAGAAATATTCAGCTTAAATAAAACTTTTACATATTTACTTGATTTATCTATAAATTTAGAATATATTGCAACTTCTATTTTAAGTGGTAAACTAGACAGAATGTTTTTAGCTTCTGGCGATAAAAAAGAACAAGAAATCTGTTACTTTGCAGAACAAAAAGAAATTCTTTTTATTTTATATGGAAAAATCCCTGAAAAAAAGGCAAATTGGCTTACACAACAACTAATTATGGCTGTAAAGGATTATTTTCAAAATAAAGATATTAGTCAAATGACTAAATTAGAAAAATATGAAATCAGTCAAAAATTCCGATCAAAAATTAAATTCCTTCTAGAAACAATTATAGATCTTAATGATGTTTTTACTTCTTCTCCAATTAAAACACTTTCAAAAGGTTTTAGGGTAGATTATTTCGGTCTTAGTTATCAATCAATTGGTGTTTTATCCAAAATGATTACAACTAAATTAAAACTTAAAGATTTACCCCCTCTTTCGAATGTAAACAAAGATGATTTTGATGATATGATTGAACTTCAAGAAGCAATAATAACAGCTAAAGTAGAAGCAATTGCTGCAAACACTTTTGCAAATACATTAATGACACCCGAATGGATATCAGTCAAGTTAGGGTTTCAACAATATCGTTTTATCATTTTTTCACATATAAATGATTATTATTTGTCTTTATTAGCAGAGGGTAACTTAGAATTACGTAAAAAAGTATTTTCTGAACTAGCACCTTTTTTGGTGAATCTGACAAATCATCCTTTCGTTGGGATACTTACGGAATATTCTAAGGTTGCACCTCGAATTGTTGAGTTTTTACAAAAATTGAATAAAATTAAATTTGATTCTTCCTAAAATTCAACATTAAAGTAGCTAAAGGGAAACGAAATTTTTTAACACCTAAAAATCTAATACAATAGTAAGAAAGAATATAGAGCATTTAGAAAAACAGTGGGCCCATATGAGTGAACGAAGAATAAATGTAATTTGTCCTATATGTAAAAATGCAGGGAGAATTCCCGTTCCTGTAGATGTTGTTAAGAAAAAAGAGACAGGTGCGACATCAGTGTTTATTCCAGCAGGAATGGTCTGCGAACATTCATTTTATGCATATGTAGATAAAAATTTTGATGTACGCGATTATTTAGTTTTGGAATATTCCTTAATGGATGATGAGAAGAAAGTCGAAAATCTAAAAAATGACATTTTACGACGTGCTGATGAATTTAATATTACTTATGCTAATGTAACCAAATTTATCAGCGAAGATGATTTACGCATTTTGCTATTTGCGGGATTTATCGGTACGCAATTACTTTTAATTGAAAATGATACAGAATCTGAACGATTTTGCGTTTTATTTACATATCTCTCGAAATTATTCCCAACAGTAGCGCGAGATGCCAAGATTTTTCCAGCCGATCAATTCTTAGAATACAATGATTCACATAAAGAAAAACTGAAAAAATTTACAATTTATAATGTAGTTTATAAATTGATTGTTCAAAAACCTTTCAGTGCTATTGCTACTGAACCTTTAGAATATTTATTTGATATGATTAAGAAAACACCTCCTAAGCTCCAAATTGTATATGCTAAAAACTTCTTTGATTATCTTATTAAGTTTTCTGATGAAATCAAAAAAGAAGACTTGCAAAAAACAGATAAAATTCAAAAAACCCTCCGGAAAAAATATCCTCGACAAGCAGAATACTTCACACCTGATTTAATTCAATTAATGCGTGATCGAAATGAAATTATTGAAAAACTTCAAAAAGTTGAGGGTGAAGCAGAAATCGTTTTAAAATTGGATGATAAAACCTTATTTATGTATAATGATGAAACGCATATCAGACAAGCAGAGATGTTACCAGATCTTTTAGAAAAACATACGTTACGAACATTACGAAAGGAAAAAACAATTACATTAAAACATTTGATTGATGATTTACGAAAAATTGCAGCAGATCAATTACTAAAATTCGATTATGCTCGTGTACCAGATATTTTGGATGATTTTGTAATAAAAGGTTATATCATGAAATTATAAATTAAATAAAAAAATTTTTTATTTCCTTTTCCTTTAACTATAGAGAATTTCCAAATTCCCATGACCGACAAAAATCATTTTTCATAACAACTCTTTTTTGAAAGATTTATATCGTTTTGAATGTTACTTCATGTATTATGACCCGAACTTGCGAATTTGAAACGCTACA